>JAZRQK010000001.1:0-15403 GCA_045649665.1 Faecousia sp.
GTTGGTAGAGCAACTGACTCTTAATCAGTGGGTCCCGGGTTCGAGTCCCTGAAGGTGCACCAATGGCCCATTGGTCAAGTGGTTAAGACAGCGGCCTCTCACGCCGTTAACATCGGTTCGAATCCGGTATGGGTCACCAACTTTTCCTCTTGACATCGGCAAGTGCTGGTGCTATAATTTTATTGCTGTTAGAAGCCATGCGGCTTTTGACATATATAGATGGGTTAAACCCATCACCATAGTTGGTATTGATTGCGATGTGGGTCCACCTGTTCCCATCCCGAACACAGAAGTTAAGCACATCTGCGCCGACAATACTTGGCGGGCGACTGCCCGGGAAGATAGGTAATGCCAACACTCATATTCCTCTTTAGCTCAGTCGGTAGAGCGACGGACTGTTAATCCGCAGGTCGTTGGTTCGAGTCCAACAAGGGGAGCCAAAAAAGAACACCATCCAAATGGATGGTGTTCTTTTTTGGCTATCATTGATGCCTCCGCATCAATGCTCTACGATTATCAGCCTATCGCTTTACCGACTGAGCGTAGCGAAGGAGGTAGCCAAAGCAATGCCCCGCTGCCGGTGGCAGATACAGGGGCGGTGCTTTGTGTGCAGCGGTCTATAAAATCGAGGAAGGGCGTAAGCCCGAAGATTTTATAGGGCACCGCAAACGTTGCGACGGATCATCGCGCCAAGCGCCACCTTATATAATTTAACAAAGGGAGCTAAAAAGGACACCACCCAATGGGTGGTGTCCTTTTTACTTACGCAATCATATATATCGTGCAATTATTTTGTTGTACAGTTTCCGCACACCAAATTTCCAGCAGAGCAGCATGCCTACAACTGCACCCACAACTGCCTGCAGGATCTGATAGGGCATTTTCAAAATTGCATATTCCGGTGTGCTGTAGATAAATGCACGTCCCAGGGAGTAGCCAACTACCATGATGACGGCGCCGATGCTGACACCGATAGCGGATGCGAACACCGGATATTTTTTCGTAACGTGATGCGAGAACACGGAGATCACCACCGCCTGCAGACCGTGGGTCACAAGGGACACGAACATTGGGGTGGGGTAGAAAAATAAGTCACCGAGAAAAGCGCCGATACCACCCACCATAAAGGCAGAGAAGGGATCCAGGATGATCGCAGCAAGGCAGATCACTATATCGTTCATATACAGATGACCGCCGGGTACGGGAACGCCGAAGGAACTCATAGACACATTCAGCGCCATCAGCATTGCAGCGGTGCAGAGCCGGATCGTTGTTCTTTTTGTGTTGTTTGTTGTTGCCATTTTTTAACCTCTCCTTGCAAATAATATAAAAGGATTATATAATATAACTGATAATAAAAAATAGTCAGAAACGGAGAATATTATATAACCAGATGAAGTATAAAATCAATAAAGATCTGCGCCCGGTATATCTGCAGATCTATGGACAGATCAAAGAGGATATTATTCAGGGCATCTATCCCTACAACACGAAACTGCCATCCAAGCGCCTACTGGCGGATGAAACCCAGACCAGCACCATTACGGTGGAGCATGCCTATGCGCTGCTGTGCGACGAAGGCTATATCGAGGCCCGGCAGAGAAGTGGTTACTTCGTGATTTTCCGCAATACAGACGGCTTTGCAGCATCTCCGGAGACGCCGCCCCGGCATGTGGAAATGACATCCCAGCACCACACAAATCCGGATTTTCCGTTCTCTGTTCTGGCAAAGACCATGCGCAGTGTGATGAGCGATTTTGGGGATAAAATCCTGGAAAGATCCCAAAATAAAGGCTGCCTGGAACTGCGCTTGTCGCTGAAACAGTATCTTGCCAGAAACAGAGGCATCAGCGTGGATGTGGAGCAGATCGTGATCGGCTCCGGAGCAGAGTATCTGTATGGATTGATCATAGAACTGCTGGGCAGAAGCCGGGTCTATGGCATTGAGGAGCCGTCTTATAAAAAAATCGAGCAGGTATACAGATCCTGCGATGCGATCTACCAGCCATTGCCGCTGTCCAATGATGGCATTGATAGCGCAGCGCTGGCAAACACAAAGGCGGATGTGTTACATACAACTCCCTACAGAAGTTTTCCCACCGGTGTCACCGCAACTGCCAGCAAACGGCACGAATATCTCCGCTGGGCAAGCGCAGGGGAGCGCTATATCATCGAGGATGACTTCGAATCGGAATTCTCGGTCTCCACAAAACCGGAGGATACGTTGTTTTCGCTTTCTGCCGTTGACAATGTCATCTATCTCAATACATTTTCCAAAACCATATCGCCGTCCCTGCGTGTGGGGTATATGGTTTTGCCGAAAAAATTGGTTTCCGTGTTTGACCGGCGGTTGGGATTTTACTCGTGTACGGTTCCAACTTTTGAGCAATATGTCATCGCTAAATTGCTGCAAAACGGTGATTTTGAGCGGCATATCAATCGTGTCAGACGGCATAAGCGGAAAGAAATGCAGGAAAATAATCCGTAATAACGGAATGAATCGATACCCTGGAGCGTTTAGTTCCAGGGTTTCTCGCTATTTGTGCTCCAAATTGGAAAAATAAATTTCTATAAACTTTACAAATATATTGTTTTTATTGAAACTAAGTGCTATAATTGCAACATTAAATTACTATTATTTGCTTTGGAGGGATGGAATTATGAAAAATACAATTCACTTTTCCTGCGAACAGCTAAAGCAGTTCTGCACAGAGGCATTCCAAAAATTCGGCTTTAACAAGGATCAGAGTGATATTATCACAGACGTGCTTTTGACCAGTGACCTTTACGGCATCGAATCTCACGGTATGCAGCGTTTGGTGCGTTACCACAAGGGTATTGAAAAAGGTCTGATCAAGGTCGATGCAAAGCCGGAAGTGGTATTTGAAACACCGGTTTCTGCGGTGATCGAGGGCAATGACGGTATGGGTCAGCTTTTGGCGCATAAAGCCATGTCCATGGCCATCGAAAAGGCAAAGGCAAGCGGCATCGCAATCGTGACCGTGCGCAATTCCAATCATTACGGCATTGCAGGTTATTATGCAAAGATGGCATGTAAGGAAGGCTTGATCGGCATGTCCATGACCAACTCTGAGGCGATCATGGTGCCGACTTTCGGCAAGAAGGCGATGCTGGGCAGTAATCCCATTGCCATCGCTATGCCTGCCGAGCCTTATGATTTCTTTTTCGACGCTTCCACCACGGTGGTTACCCGTGGCAAGCTGGAAGTCTACAAAAAGTTGGGCAAGCCGCTGCCGGAAGGCTGGGCACTGGATGCGGAAGGCAAGGGCACTACCGATGCCCCCAAGGTGCTGGATAATATTGTTGCCAAGGCTGGCGGTGGTATCATGCCGCTGGGCGGAGAATCCGAGCAGAGCGGCAGCCATAAGGGTTACGGTTACGGTATGCTATGCGAGATTTTCTGTTCCGTGCTGTCTATGGGCCTGACCTCCAATCATACCCATATTGGCGGCAAGGGTGGCACATGCCATGGTTTTGTTGCTATTAACCCGGCGTTCTTTGGCGATGTGAATGCCATCCGGGAGCACCTTTCCACCTTCCTCCGGGAGCTGCGTGAATCTCCCAAAGCGGAGGGCGCAGAGCGGATCTACACCCACGGTGAAAAGGAAGTTTTGGCATATAATGACAGAATCCAAAACGGCATTGATGTCAACGTCAATACGGTGGCAGAGATGACGGATCTGTGCAAGTATCTTGACATGGATGTGACCCGGTATCTGGGCGCAGAGGCGGCGGCAATCGCTGGGCGGTAAATGAATATAACACCGTGCTGCTTTCAGCAGCACGGTGTTTTTTTGGAAGTTTAAGACTTTCTTAAGTTGGTTGACTTTCAGGGTGTAAAAGCGTATGCTAGGTACAGATTATGAACAAGATAGAAGGTTGATCGTATGTTTATTGCCATGTTTAACGGTTGGTACTTTTTCTGGCTGCTGGTGAGCGCCGGCGCGGTGGTGGGATTATATTTCCTGCTGCGAAACCGGAGCGTTACCACACAGAAAGTGGTGCTGTTTGGCTTGCTGGTTGTGGGTGTGATTTTGCACTTTACCAAGGTGTACTATCCGCCTTATTCTGTGGACGAAGCCCGCATGCTTCGTGATAGCTGGTTTATCAATATTTGCGGCGCAAACATTGCGTTATTCCCGTTCTTTTTTTGGAGTAAGAACGAGAAAATCAAGGACTACATGTTCTATATTGGCGTGATCAGCGGTCTGATCGCACTGTTCTACCCCCAGGAGCCGATTGCAAAACTGGATCAGGCGGCGGAGCAGCTGGATATTATTCGTTTCTACTTCCATCATTGGATGGTGCTGGCTGTGCCGCTGCTGATGGTGCTGTTGGGTCATCATAAGCTGTCCTACAAGCGTATCCTCACTGCGCCTACCGGTTTACTGCTGTTGATGCTGTTTATTATGCTCAATCAGATATTCCAGGCGGAGCTGGGATTCATTCCTCTGCGCCTTACCAATGATTTCTTTGGCATCGGTTATAAAAACACCTCTTACATCTGGGGTCCCGGCACAAACGATGCCATCGGTAATTTCCTGGCGATATTCACACCGGACTTTTTCAAGACTGTGCCGGTGGGCGAGTTTGCCGGTCAGGCGAAATATTGGCCTTGGTTCTGGATCATTGTGCCGGCTTATGTGCTGGTAACACCTATGGCTTTTGGCCTTTCCATGATTTTCGACCATCGCTCCCTGACGGCAGACGTAAAGGTATTGGCAAAGAAATTCAAAAAAGAAAAAGTGCATTAAAAAATCCCCCATCCAACCGGATGGGGGATTTTTATGTACGGATTACTTACCGCCGTTGACGGGGATCCACTGACCGTTCAGGTAGGATGCACGCTCAGATGCCAGGAAGCAGACGACCTCGCCCATCTCGTGAGGCTGTGCCAGACGCTTGGTGGGGTTGTTGTTTGCCATGGATTCCTTGACATGCTGGGGAACAGCAAGGAACATCTCGGTCTCTGTAGCGCCGGGAGCGACGCAGTTGACGGTGATACCCTTGGCAGCGCCTTCCATTGCCAGTGTTCTGGTAAAGCCGATCATAGCGGCCTTGGTAGCTGCGTAGTTGCACTGACCGGGGTTGCCACGGACAGCGTTGGAGCTCATGTTGACGATACGACCGTAGCCGTTCTCACGCATCTGCTTGTAAACGGGCTGAGTCCAGTAGAAAATACTGTTCAGGTTGACATTCACTACCTGATTCCACTGGTCGGCGGTCATCTTGTGGAAGATAGCGTCACGGGTGATGGCAGCGTTATTTACCAGAATGTCAATGCGGCCGAAACGAGCCGTGATCTGCTCGATGGCGGCAGCGACCTGGTCGGGCTGGGAAACGTCGCACTTCACGGGGAAAGCAACCTCACCCAACTCCTCAGCCATCTTGCAAGCGGCTTCGTAGTTATAGTCGACGATGGCGATACCGGCTACATTCTCCCGTACAAAGATCCGGGCGGTAGCGGCACCGATGCCGCTGGCAGAACCGGTAATAACAGCAAATTTATTACTAAGCATATTTCTTTCACCTATCCTTTTTATTCCGGGCGCAGTCGCCCTACAAGGTTATTATAGACCCTTTTTCGCAGATGTCAATGGTTGGGAATCAATCCAAGGTCAAATGCGCTTTTGCCAGCGCTTTGCCGATGGCCAGCGCCAGAATGGGAGCGGCGATCAGAGCGACAACTGCGTTGAAAGTGGTTGCGGGGATCTTGCCGATAACATTGATCAGCGCAGCGTCCGGAGTCAGACCGTGCAGCAAAAGGCCACTGTAAAAATAACTCTTTGCCAGATACAGCGCAGCGTAGGTCAGAGCGCCTGCCAAGGTGGCAAAAAATGCTTTCACATAGCTGCGGCAGCAGTTGGGGTTCCAAGGCTTTTTGCCCAAGTTCCAAGCCACCAGACCGCAAGCCAAACCGTATGCGCCTTTCATCAGGAATGTGATCCAGCACTCGGAGATGTACAGGGGGTTAAACATATCGTAAATAGCAGAGCCAAGGCCGGCAGCCAGACCGCCCAGCCAGGGACCCAGCAAAATACCGGACAGCGCACAAAGAATGTTGCCCAAGTGAAACGAGGTCGTGCCGGCGATATCCAAAGGCATGGTGATCCGCAGGGCAGAGCCGGCGGCGGTCAGCGCAGCCAATAAGGCGACGAGAACGATCTTTTTGACAGTGAGTTTATTTGTTTTCATTGTGTATTCCTCCTATTCTGAAAGGATTATAACGCATAATGTAAATAAATCAAGTGCTTAAAGGGAAAATATAACTTTTGGTTTGCAGAAACGGTTTTTCTGTGCTATGATATGCTGTAGGAAAAGAAAACTGAGGTTGTTGTAATGGACTATATCGTATTGGATATGGAATGGAATCAGCCGTGGCCCGGCTCGCCCTCGGCACGCAAGGTGCTGCCGGTGCAGATTCGTGGTGAGATCCTGCAGATCGGCGCTGTGCGTATTACCGAGCAGCAGCAGGTGGCTGACGAATTTCAGGTACTGATAAAACCAAAATATTATCGTCGATTAAATCGCAGAGTCAGTAAGCTCACCGGTATTACAGAAGCACGGATCCGTGAGGAAGGCATCCCCATGGCAGAGGCGATGGAGCAGTTCCGCAGCTGGTGTGGTGAGGATGTGATATTCCTGACATGGGGTTTTGATGATATTACTATTCTCAAGGAGAATCTGCAGCTTTACGGTATCGACCGCCAGTGGGTGGATCGGTGGTATAATGCTCAGATGATCTTTAATGCCCAGACCGACGGCTCTACTGCCCAAAAGGCGCTGAAAACCGCCATGGAGATCTTTGGGATCGAGGCCAGCCGCCCGGCCCACGATGCTTTGGGCGATGCCTACCATACAGCGCTAATCTGCGCCAGACTGGACTTAAAGAAAGGTACGACAGAATATGAGGAAGCGGTCAAAAGCCACGTTAACGGCTTCCACGGGGCGGAATTGCCCGGCTGCATCAGTCGTAAGGTTTTTTATGATTATCCGGACAAGCAGGCGGCGCTGGGCGCTATGTCCGGCAAGGAAAATAAATGTCCTACCTGCGGTCGGCAGATGCTTGGCTCCCGTTGGTTTGCACAGCCCGGTCGACGCTATATGGACTTGGCAACCTGCCCGGAACACGGCAAGTTTTTGATCCGTGTCCGGCTGTCTGTACAACCGGATGAAACGGTGCGTGTCAGCCGCCTGACTTACGAGGCGACCTCTGAAGCAGCTGCCGCCTATGCCCGTCGGGTGGAGAAAGCGGAGCCGGAGGAGAAACGTCCTGCAGGTCGTCGCCACCGCCGCAGCCGCCTGCCGGAAAAGTAAGATGCACAAAAACATCGCCTTGTATAAACGAGGCGATGTTTTATTGTGATATTCGGCAAAAGAAAGCCTTGACACAAAGGGCGTACAATGGTATAATAACCCTCGCTATGGTGCACCGCACCAGTGATTTATGGGCCCTTAGCTCAGTTGGTTAGAGCCTCCGGCTCATAACCGGATAGTCCCGGGTTCGAATCCCTGAGGGCCCACCACGGTAACAAAAGGCACAGCCTTTTTATATATAGGGGTATAGCTCAATTGGTAGAGCGGCGGTCTCCAAAACCGTAGGCTCAGGGTTCAAGTCCTTGTGCCCCTGCCAAAAAAGTCCAACACCATTTGGTGTTGTACTTTTTAATATCTATTATTTCTCCAGCTTTTTGATCGCAGCATCGAGGATTTCGAAACTTTTCCAAAGGGGCGTGCCGTGCTCCAATACTACTGTGCCTTTGTAGCCGTAGTCCGCCAGCAGGCGGCAGACTTTATCCACATCAACCAGACCATCTGTGTGGGTCAAAGAAAAATGCGGCCGCCCGTCCTTGACCTGACTTAGGTGAACATCGTGAAGGGGCAACTTGAGCGCCTGCAGATCCGGCAGACCGATGCCCAGTGTGATATAGTGGGCAAAATCGATGGTCACGCCGAAGTAGGGATTGTTTTCACACAAGTGGGAAAAGCGGTTCAAATCGTCGATGGTATAAACCAGCTCATAGGGACGCAGTTCCATATTTTCCATACCAACATAGACTTGCTTTTCTTTGGCATACTGTGCGATATCGGAAACCACTTCCAGTAAGTCTGCCCAAATGACTTCCGGGTCATCGGTTTCGTTGGAAAGTCTGCCGGGATGGAATGTGACAACGCCCAGATTGTACTTCGCCGCAAGGTCGATGGAGGCCTTTAAGTTGGCGATGGAGGAGGCGCGACGATCACTGTCGGTGGAGGTGATGTTGTTTTCGCCATAGGGGGCGTGTATATTGACAGAAAGGCCCTGGGAAAGGGCATAAGTAATGAGTTCATGCACATCAGATTCATCTGCGGGAAGATTTGCCGCTGCACATTCTACATAGCCGACACCATGGCCCAAAAGCTTGTCAGTCCAGGTTTTATTGTCGTTTCTGTACGCTCCAAAGTCGGTAGAAGCTACCTTCATATTTCCGGACTCCTTTCTCAGCCGCACCAGCGGTACACGGTCAAAGCCAGCAGCTTAATATAGCTCAGATAAACATCTTTGTCGATAAACTCATTGGCGGCATGAGCAGGACCGGTGCCGGGTCCGCAGACCAGGCAGGGGATACCACCCTGATTACCCAGATGTCTGGCATCGCAGGCAGATGATGCGCCTACCGCCATGGGTTTGCACAGAATCTCTTCACCGGACGCCTGCAACAGCGGCAACAGTTCGTGTCCCTCCGGATATACGTATGCATCATCATAGTGGGTAAAGGTCAGCTCCGGTTTGTGTTCCTGTAGCCACTCATCTTCCAGGGAAACGCTTTCGACGGCATTACGCAGCAGCGCTTTGACGGCCTGAATACCGGCTGCGCCTATACCCATAGCGGCAGAGAAATAGGCCACACCACTGACAGTGCAAGAAGCTGCTGTGGAGGTAGCATAGCTGCCACCCTGAATGGTGCCGATACCCAAAGACAGCCGAACCGCATCCTGATTTGCTTCCTGCTCTGCTTTGCACAGAGCGTTGATGATTTTGGCGGCCTTTTCAATGGCACTGACACCGTACATCCGTCCTCTGCGCCAACGGCCGCCGGTGTGGACTTCTCGTCCTGCCACTTGAATTTGCCAGTAGATGCCGCCGCCGGTTTCGGTTTTGATGGCGATTCCGCCGTCGGTGCAAATCGCCGCATCTGCCGTGTAGCCCTTGGCAACACAAGCAAGCGTACCGTTGCCTGCGTGTTCCTCGTTGACAACGCTTTGGCAGATCACATCGCCACGAAGCTTGATACCGATAGCTTGCAATGCTTCCAGCGCCTTTGCGCAGGCAAGCAAGCCGCCTTTCATATCACTGGAGCCCCGGGCATAGATCCGGGAGCCTACTTGCTCTGCGCCGAAGGGGTCGTGTTCCCAACGATTTGGGTCGCCCACAGTGACGCAATCCACATGGCCGTTGAGGATCAAGGAGCGTCCGCCGCCGGTGCCTTTCCATGTACCAACCACATTGGGTCGACCCTTGTAATTCAACTTATCAGCATAGCCGGATTCCAGCCATTGTTCATAAGTACAAATATCTGTTGTGGGGATAACCAGATCCAGTTCCGGCTCCCAGCTGGTGGGATACTGTGCCACCTGCGGATAGTTTTCAAACAACTGGCGCACATCCGGTTCAAATACATCCACCGCAAGTCCCAGTTTTTCATATTGCGCTTTGACAAACTTCTGCGCTTCGCCCTCATAGCCGGTCAGGCTGGGAATCCGCAGAAATTGCTTTAATTCTGCGATCAGCGCATCCTGGTTTTCGTCTACCCATGCGTGGATTTTTTGCTTGATCTGTTGCGTCATGGTCGCACCTCCTTTTTTGTATACTATATAGTCGCCAGCTCCCAGTGTCAACCGCAACAGCGCACAAAATAAAGTGCGATTTGTCTAATCTTTGTACATCTTAACCCAAGCCGGAATGTGGGGAAAGCGAATTCATAAAAGATTGAAAAGCCGAGTGAAAAAACACTCGGCTTTTATGTTACAACAGGGGGATATTATGTTCTTTGCATGTGTGGCGGGTTTCTTTGTCCCAAAGGCTGGTTTGCACTTCGCCGATGTGGGCGCAGCCGATCAGCAGCATGCACAGACGGGATTGACCGATACCGCCGCCGATGGTAAGGGGCAGACGGCCCTCCATCAGCATTTTATGATAAGGAAGACCACGGCGATGATCACAATTTGCTTTGCTCAGCTGGCGATCCAGCGCCTCAGGATCTACACGGATACCCATAGAGGAAATTTCGAAAGCGATACCCAGCAGATCGTTCCAGAAAATAATGTCGCCGTTCAGCGTCCAGTCGTCATAGTCCGGTGCCCGGTTGCCATGGGGCTTGCCGGAACGGAGCTTGTCGCCGATCTGCATGACGAATGCGGTCTTATGTTCTTTTACATACAGATATTCCCGCTCCTCGGGGGTGTTATCGGGGTACAGGTCTTCCAGCTCCTGTGCAGTGATAAAACTGACTTCCCGGTTCAATTGTACTTTGATCTGGGGGAATTTTTTTTTCAGCGCATCGCTGGCGTCGCAGATCACATTGACGATGGACTGCACCGTAGCTTTCAGGTATTGGGGGGTGCGATCCTCTTTTTCGATGATCCGCTCCCAGTCCCACTGGTCAACGTAGATGGAGTGAATGTTGTCCAGATCCTCGTCACGGCGAATGGCATTCATGTCGGTATACAGACCCTCGTGGACGCCGAAACCGTACTTTTTCAGCGCCACACGCTTCCATTTTGCCAGAGAGTGCACGACTTGTGCCTCCTCATTAATGGCAGGGACATCAAAGGAAACAGCCCGCTCCTTGCCGCTGAGGTCATCGTTCAGACCGGAGGATGCCTGCACAAACAAGGGTGCAGACACACGCATCAGCTGCAGATTTTGGGTAAACTCTGTTTGAAAGATCTCTTTTGTCAGCGCAATGGCACGCTGGAGATCGTAGCTGTTCAGTATAGGCTGATAGCCTTCGGGGATAATAACTTTGTTCATACCGATCCCTCCTGGGAAAAAGTTGCATATAGTATACCACGACAGCGGGGGATTCGTCAAGGAGAACAAAGGGTGTTATAGCTTTGTGTCGCTGGGATAGTGCCGCATGAGTTTATAAAGCTGGGATGCCTGACCAGGATCGATGGTAGTCCAGCTGCGATCCGGGCGAATCAGATAGCGGTGCTGAGCTTGATAAAATTGTTTGGTATTGCCGTCAGATAAATAAATGGTGATGCGATAAACATCGTTGCCGGAAAGATCCGGCAGATTTTGGGGTTTGTGTGTGGGGCGCACAAGCCGCAGATATAGCAGTACAGATTCCATTTTTTGGTCGTCTGTATAATATCTTGTCAAAAGCATATCCTCATGTTGAAAGGCGATGTCAACACCGGTGACAGCCCGGTATTTCGGTTGTTCGGTTTTGCCGCAGCCTTGCAGGAGTATGGGCAAAAAACAAAGTATGGTAAATAATTTGAAAGACTTTTTCATACGCTGCGCTCCTTTCTGCCGGTAATGGTAGGATGTGCGCCGCTGTGTCGAATATGGGCGGTAATTTGCAGAAAAAAAGTAAAATTCCAAACAGCATTATTTTGACAAAATAATCCGTCAGTTTATGCTACTGTTTCACTATAGAACGGGAAAGGTAGTGTTTACATATGATGATCTCCCTACAGAGTTATGTGCGCCGGGGCAAGCTACGGCTTCGGGATCTGGCAAAGAATCCCCAGATCCACGGCTATTTACGGGCAAGCGCCTATTTTTTGGCAGGTTTTTGCTTGAGCGCTGCCAGCTTGTTTCAGATCCCATTGCCGGTGGCTATGGGACTTGTCTGCGCCACCGGCGGCTGGACAGCTGTGCTGGTAGCGCTGGGCAGCGGCTTGGGATATGTATTCTTTTGGAGCGCAGTGGGGCAGCAGTGCGTTTTGTGGGTGCTGGCAGCGCTTACAGTGACGCTTTTGCTGCCGGAGCATCGTTTGCGAGGGGAAACACCACTGTTAATGCCGGCGCTGGCAGGACTTATCGTGTCTGCCTCCGGTGTGGTGTTTCAGACTTGGCTGGGTGACACCACAACTGTGTGGCAGTACATGATCCGGGTATTTATGGGCGCAGCGTCTGCGTGGCTTTTTACCCGTACGGTAACGGCACGCAACCCCATTCTGGACTGGTTGGCTTGTGCCCTTGGTGTGCTGGCGCTGGCACAGATCACTGTGACGCCTTATTTCAGCCTTGGCGTTATGGCTGCCGGTATATTGGCAGTTACCGGCGCTTTTCCGGCGGCTGCACTGGCTGGGGTGGCGCTGGATCTGGCACAGATCACACCGGTGTCTATGACAGCGGTGATGTGCGGCGGATATTTGGTGCGTTTTATGCCCCGGTATCCCAAGTGGCTGGCGGCAGCCGCACCGGGAATGGTGTATTTGCTGGTTGCCGTTTTGGTGCAGCAACCGGATTTTGTGCCGGTGCCGGCATTGTTGCTGGGCGGTCTGATGGGTATGTTTCTGCCCGTTTCCTCCCGACCTGCCAACCGCCGGGGGGAAACCGGCGTGGCGCAGGTGCGCTTGGAGATGGTAGCCGGCGCTTTGGCACAAACAGAGCAGATGCTCCTGGAAGTACCGCAGATACCGGTGGATGAGGATGCGTTGGTGAGTCGCGCGGCGGAGCAGGCCTGCGGCGGTTGTCCTTGCCGCAAAAATTGCAAAGACAGCCGAAGGATCGCCCAGCTGCCGGCTGCGATCCTGCATAAACCGTTACTGACACCGGATGAGCTTCCTATCGTGTGCCGGAAAAGCGGACGGTTTCTTGCTCAACTGCACAGAAGTCAGGAACAACTGCGCTCTATTTGCGCCGACCGGGAACGGCAAAAGGAATACCGTGCCGCCATGGTACAGCAGTACCGATTTTTATCGGAATACTTACAAGATCTGTCTGACGGTCTTTCTCGCCGCACAGAGTCGCTCTGCCCTTGCTACAAGCCCCTGGTGCAGGTGTACGGCAATCGCCCGGCGGCGGATAACGGCGACCGGTGTGTGATGTTTGCCGGTACGCAGTGCCATTACTATGTGATCTTGTGCGATGGCATGGGTACCGGCATGGGGGCGGTGCAGGAGGGACAGTCCGCAACGGATTTGCTGCGGCGGCTGCTCACAGCCGGTTATCCGGCAGATTATGCTCTGCAAAGCCTGAACAGCCTTTGCGCCCTGCGCAGCCGTGCAGGAGCGGTGACGGTAGACCTTCTGGAATTGAGCTTGGAGAGCGGCAAGGGAACGCTTTATAAATGGGGCGCAGCACCCAGCTATCTGCTCTCGGGGATTGCGGCGGAGAAAATTGGTACAGCAGCGCCGCCACCCGGCTTGTCTGTGACCGACAGCCGCCCGGCGGCCTACCGGCTGTCCTTGCGCCGTGGTGAGGTGCTTTTTATGGTCAGTGACGGTGTGGGCGAGGAGGAAGCGCTGCACTGCTGTATGAAAAAAGTGGGCAGTGCGCCGGGGGAGATCGCCCGCAGTTTGCTTGGCTGCAGTTATATGTCCGGCGACGATGATGCCACCGTGGTGACGGTACGCATTGCGCCCAAGGAATAAAAATTGCCCCGTCAACCGCAGTTGACGGGGCAGATATTTCTGTATTACAGTTCGCAGTTGCCCACAGTTCTGGGGAAGGGGAGAACGTCACGGATGTTGGTGATACCGGTCAGGTACATAACGCAACGCTCAAAGCCCAAGCCGAAGCCGGCATGACGGGCAGAGCCGTATTTCCGCAGATCCATGTAGAAGTCGTAATCCTCGGGCTTCATGCCCAGCTCCTCGATACGGGACTTGAGCATCTCGTAATCGTCTTCACGCAGGCTGCCCCCGATGATCTCGCCGATACCGGGCACCAGGCAGTCCATAGCGGCAACGGTCTTGCCGTCGGGATTGAGCTTCATGTAGAAAGCCTTGATCTCCTTGGGATAGTCGGTGACGAATACCGGCTTTTTGAACACTTCCTCAGTCAGATACCGCTCATGCTCGGTTTGCAGGTCGCTGCCCCAGTGAACGGGATACTGGAACTTGTCGTTGCACTTTTCCAGAATCTCGATGGCCTCGGTATATGTCACTCTGCCGAAGTCGGAATTCAGCACGTGATTCAGCCGATCCAGCAGACCCTTATCTACAAACTGATTGAAGAAATCCATTTCCTCCGGCGCATGCTCCAGCACATAGGAAATGATATACTTGATCATATCCTCTGCCAGGCGCATATCGTCGGAAAGATCCGCAAATGCGATCTCCGGCTCGATCATCCAGAACTCCGCAGCGTGGCGGGTGGTGTTGGAATTTTCGGCGCGGAAGGTAGGGCCGAAGGTGTAGATGTTCTTAAATGCCATGGCGAAGGTCTCGCCGTTGAGCTGACCGGAAACGGTCAGATTGGTGGGCTTGCCGTAGAAGTCCTGAGAGAAATCCACCTTGCCGTCCTCGGTCTTGGGGACGTCGTTCAGGGTCAGGGTGGTGACCTGGAACATTTCGCCCGCGCCCTCGCAGTCAGAACCGGTGATCAGGGGAGTGTGTACATACACGAAGTCCCGATCCTGGAAAAACTGGTGGATCGCCATAGCTGCCAGAGAACGGACACGGAACACAGCCTGGAAAGTGTTGGTACGGGGGCGCAGATGGGTGATGGTACGCAAAAACTCCATGGTGTGCCGCTTGGGCTGCAGGGGGAAGTCGCCGGTAGAAGCGCCCTCCACAGCGACCTCGCTGGCCTGGATCTCGAAAGGCTGCTTGCTGTCAGGTGTTTCCACCAGTGTGCCCTTTACGATCAGCGCAGCGCCGATATTGATCTTGGAGATCTCCTGGAAATTTTCGATGGTATCGTTATACACCACCTGCACGGGGGTGAAGTATGTGCCATCATTCAACACGATGAAACCAAACTGCTTGGAGGGGCGGCGATTGCGCACCCAGCCGCCGACGGTCACTTCTTTGCCGGCGTAGGCAGCGGTGTTTTTAAAGAGTTCACGAACAGAAATCAGTTCCATAAATCTAACCTCACTTAGGAAGACAATAATATAAAATAAAGTATATGCTAAACGGAAAGAATTTACAAGTGTTTTTTCCGTTTTCCCGGAAAAGAAGTGGAATTTTGTAAAATTTGTATAGAAAAGAAAAAGTTGTTGCAAAATATATGTTGCCGTGCTATAATACGGCATGTGTCCGCGCGAAGCGCGTTACATTGGGATGTCGCCAAGCGGTAAGGCACCAGACTTTGACTCTGGCATTCGTAGGTTCAAATCCTGCCATCCCAGCCAAACGCTGAGGGGCGTGCATTTGAGCCCCTTAGCATATGACCCGCTAGCTCAGCTGGCAGAGCAATTGCCTTTTAAGCAATGGG
>JAZRQK010000002.1:0-18432 GCA_045649665.1 Faecousia sp.
AAATGGCAAGGGCATGGTTGAACGGATCCTGCCCCGCAAGAATCGCTTTATCCGACCTGCGGTTGCCAATGTGGATGCGCTGGTGGTGTTTGCCGCCAATGTGAATCCGGTGACAGAGCCGTTTTTGGTGGATCGTGTGGCGGCCATTGCCGGCGACCAGGAAGTGCCGGTATATATCTGCATCAACAAGTGCGATCTTGACCCGGCGGTAGACCTTGCCCGAATCTATCGAAATGCCGGTTTTCCCGTGATCTGCGCCAGCGCAGAGACCGGAGAAAATGTGGAGCAGCTGCGAACCTTGATCCAAGGCAAGCTGGTGGCATTTACCGGCAATACCGGTGTGGGAAAGAGCAGTATGCTCAATGCACTGTGTCCGGAACTGGCGCTTGCCACCGGCGAGGTGTCGGAAAAACTGGGCAGAGGTCGGCATACCACCCGGCATGTGGAGCTTTTTTGTCTTGGGAATGACACCTTTGTGGCAGACACCCCCGGCTTTTCCTCGTTTGACACAGATCAGATGGATGTGTTGCTGAAAGAAAATCTGCAATACACATTCCCGGATTTTGCTCCCTATTTGGGACAATGTCAGTTTCATGACTGCTCCCACCGGAAAGAGCCTGGCTGCTGTGTCCGGCAGGCGGTGGACAGTGGCGCAGTGGAAAAGACCCGCTATGACAGCTACCTGCGTTTGTACGAAAAAGCAGAGCAGGTCAAGCTTTGGGAATTAAAATAAGAAAACCCCGGGAGGATCAACCTCCCGGGGTTTTCATATGCAAATCTCGCTTGTCACGCTATCAAGTTTTCTCCATGCTTGTCATCCTGAGCGAGCGTAGCGAGTCGAAGGATCTACGCATTATCACGACTGCCAAGCAGTTATTCGGTGCGTGGATTCCTCGACTATGCTCCGAATGACAAGGTGTTTGGCGGTTGACAACCGCCAAATTGCGATATGGCATCGCCCAGCTGCTGATACAATCCAACCGCCAGTTTAACACCCAGCTTTTCGGCGCTTTCCATCAGGGAATTCAGTTCGTTTTTATCCCGCTGAACGGTGAATATTGCTTTCCCCGGCTGTAGCTGGGTATGATACCGGCAATAAAGCCGCTCATCATAAAAATTTGGCGCAGCCATATCATGCAAAGGCACAGATACCGATCGACTGGTATGGTGATCGATAGTGACGGTTTCCGCCTCCAGCGCCGCTTCCAGCCAGATCTCCCGTCCTGCCCATTTTTCTACATGTTCCGCCAGTGCAACACGCAGAGGACACGCACCCACAAACACCGGGCAGTTCAGTCCATGGGCATACAGCTCAGACACCCCTACTTGCTGACCAAAGGCATCCGCTACAGCCTGCACCATCTGCCGGGTCAGAGGCGTGTCTGATCTTTGCATATCCAACAAAAAATAAGCAGGCTGAAACTTTTCGGCCAATTCCTGCAGCTGTCTGACCACCAGCGCCGGATCGTGATCGCACACCGGAATCTGATCGTCAACGATGATCATTGAACCCGCCGGCATATTCATCGGCAGATTGGAAAGACCATCATCGCTGCTGGAAAAATGGCATGCCATCCATGCAGTATGGTGGGGTAACTGTTCTGCGACGGAAAATTCTCCGGCAGTCATAGCTATGTAACATGGGATAGTCATAGACAAAGCGCCCTTTCTATGTTATAATTATATCAATATGTATGATTTAGGAAGTGGGTATATGTCTTTTTCCTTATTACCAACATACCGCACGGCGGCGCTGACGGATCTGACCCCGGAAATGCTCCGGCAGTTGGATATCCGGTTGCTGATGTTGGACTTTGATAATACCATCGTCCCATATACAACCGATATTCCCACCGCTGAAATGGAAGCCTGGCTCAAAACCATGGTCTGTGAGGATATTCAGATTTGCGTGGTGTCCAATAGCCGCAATGACCGTGTACCGCGATTCTGTGAAAAATACGGCATTGACTGTATCACACATGCGAAAAAGCCGTTTAACCGTGGTATCTTGCAGTGCCTTGCCCGGTATGATATTCCCAAGAATCAGGCGGCGCTGGTGGGCGATCAGATTTATACGGACACCCTGGGCGCTAATGGTGTCGGTGTGCGCTCGATTTTGGTAAAAGCGATCCACAATCATAATTTCTGGCTGAAACTTCGCCACGTGGCGGAACTGCCCTTTATTATTGCTGCAAACGATCGGAGGATCTAATATGAAGAATCTTGATAAATATTTATCCCTTTTAGGTCAGGAAGTGGATGGTCTGCTGCTGACCAGCCGCTATAGCCGTTTCTATGCGGCGGAGTTTGATATTGCTGAGGGCATTGCCATTGTGACCAAGGCCGGCTGCCGCTACTTTACCGACAGTCGCTATATCGAGTCCGCCCAGAACGGCATCCGTGGCATGGAGGTGCTGGAAACCAATCGTGCCAATCCCTACGGCAAGCTCATCAACGATGCGCTGGCGCAGTTTGGCGTGGAACGGCTCGGTTATGAAGAAGGCTTCATGACCGTTGCGGAGCTCATCGCTTTCCAAAAGGAACTGAAAGCAGAGATGATCCCCGTTGGCAAGCAAATCGACGGTTTCCGTGCCGTGAAAGAGCAGTGGGAACTGGATAGAATGCGCAAGGCGCAGGCAATCACCGATACCGCATTTTCTCAGGTACTGGAGCGCATTCGACCCGGCATGACCGAAAAGGAGCTGCAGGCGGAGCTGATCTATTGTCTGTACAAAAACGGCGCAGAGGGCCTTTCTTTTGACCCCATTGTCGTTTCCGGCCCGAATACCAGCTTGCCCCACGGTGTGGCTGGTGACCGGGTGATTCAGGACGGCGACTTTGTGACCATGGATTTTGGTGTTCTGCTGGGCGGCTACTGCTCGGATATGACCCGTACCGTGGCGGTGGGTCACGCTACCGAGGAGATGAAAACCGTCTATGAAACTGTACTGGCAGCCCAGAAAGCCGGTATTGCTGCCACTCGTCCCGGTGTTAAGGGTAAGGATATCGATGAGGCTGCCCGTCAGGTGATCACAGCTGCCGGCTACGGCGAATACTTCGGTCACGGCTACGGTCACAGCCTGGGCCTGCAGGTGCATGAGAACCCCAACTGCAACCCCAAGGAGGAAACCTATATGACCGCCGGCATGGTCACATCCGCAGAGCCGGGTATCTATTTGCCTGGAAAATTCGGTGTTCGCATCGAGGATGTGGTGATTTTTACCGACAATGGCTGCGAGAATATTACCAAAAGCCCTAAAAATCTGATTATTGTATAAAAAAGGCTTGCAATCAGCCAGTTTTTGGGTTAGAATATAATGCGTAAATTTATGTAAATAATTTCCCCAACGGGGAAGATTCTTAAGAGGAAATAACAATGATTTCTGTTAGCGATTTCAGAAACGGTATCACTTTTGACATGGACGGCAAGGTCATGCAGATCGTGGAATTCCAGCACGTTAAGCCCGGCAAGGGCGCTGCTTTCGTCCGTGTAAAGATGAAGAACGTCATCACCGGTGGCGTGACCGAAACCACTTTCAACCCCAACGATAAGTACCCCACCGCTTACATCGAGCGCAAGAAGATGGAGTACTCCTACAACGATGGCGATCTGTACTACTTCATGGATCCCGAGAGCTACGAGCTGGTGCCCATCGAGAAGGACGCACTGGACGATAGCTTCCGTTTCGTTAAGGAGAACGATACCTGCACCGTTATGAGCTACAAGGGCAATGTGTTCGGCATCGAGCCTCCCCGTTTTGTGGAGCTGGAAGTTACTTCCACCGAGCCTGGCTTTGCCGGCAACACCGCTACCAACACCCTGAAGCCCGCTACTCTGGAGACCGGCGCAGAGGTTAAGGTGCCCCTGTTCATCAACGAGGGCGAGAAGATTCAGATCGACACCACCACCGGTGAATATCTGGGTCGTGCAAAATAATTTTTGAGGTAAAAATTATGACTATTTCTGAGAAGGCTGCATACCTGAAGGGTTTGATGGATGGCCTGGAGCTGGACACCGAGAAGGCTGAGGGCAAAATGATCGCTTCTATGGTGGAGCTGCTGGGCGATATGGCCAAGCGCATGACCGACATTGAAGAGACCACCATCGCCATTTCCGACGAGCTGGACGAGATCGAGGAAGACCTGGACGCGATCGAGGACTACATTCTCGACGAAGAGGATGAGGATTGGGACGACGAGGACGACTTTGAGGACTGGGATGATGAGGACGAGGACTACGACGACGAAGGCTTTGACTTCGGCGACGAGGACAGCATCATCTACGAGGTCAAGTGCCCCTGCGGCGAGATCATCAACTTTGATGAGGAGACCCTGGAGGAAGGTTCTATGAACTGCCCCAACTGCGGCGAGCTGCTGGAGTTCTCTGTGGAAGAGGACGAGGACGAGATCGAGGAATAATTTCTCAAATAACCCCACCGGTAAAACCGGTGGGGTTTTGCATATCCATAGAAAAAGGAGCAGTCACATGACTGCTCCTTATGATTATCCCTGGCGCATAATGCGCTTTCTTGCGATGTTGATAGGGCCTTCCGTCATGGTGTTGATCCAGCTCAGGCTCTTGCCGCAGCCGTAGGCTACGCAGGAGGCAGGGTCATCTGCCACGGTACACTGGATACCGGTCTTTTCTGTTAGCAGAATATCCATGCCGGCCAGCTGACTGCTGCCACCGGTGAGGGTGATGCCGTTGGCGGCGATGTCGCCAATCAGCTCAGGAGAGGTATCCTCCATCACTTTCTGCACTTCGTCCAGAATTACCTGCACTGCCGGCTTCAAAGCCTTGTAAATAGCAGAGGACAGAATGGTAGCCTCACGGGGCGTACCGTTTTTCGCATCTCTGCCCTTGACCACCATGCTGATGTCCTGATTCCGGGGGTAGACACAGCCGATCTGGATTTTAATATCCTCGGCAGTTGCCTGGCTGATGACCACACCCTGGGACTGGCGGACGTATTTGACGATAATTTCGTCAAAGGTGTTGCCGGCGATCTTGATAGAGGAGGAGATCGCCACGCCGTTCATGGTCAATACGGCGATGTCGGTTGTGCCGCCGCCGATGTCGATGATCATGTGACCGTTAGGACCGCTGATATCCAGACCTGCGCCCAGAGCAGCAGCCAAAGGCTCCTCGATCAGGTACACACGTCTTGCGCCGGCTTCGATAGCTGCGTTGATCACAGTGCGTTCCTCCACTTCAGACACACCGCTGGGAACGCTGATGACTACTCTGGGCTTGGGAGCGAACAGAGAACTGTTGGAAGCGGAGCGGAACAGGATCTGCAGCATTTTAACGGTCATTTCGTGGTCGGAGATCACACCTTCCCGTAACGGGTGCATCGCCACCACGTTACCCGGTGTTCTGCCCAGCATATTCCGGGCGGCAGCGCCCACCTGCAGGATCTTGCCGGTGTTTCTGTCCACAGCCACCACGCTGGGTTCCCGGATCACAACACCTTGGTCGTCCGCATTGATCAGTACGTTGGATGTACCCAGGTCAACACCCAGGTCAGTAGAAAACAGTTGCATAAACATCACCTACATATTATCTGTTGATTACTCAGCCGCAGCAACGGCGGCGAAAATGACTTCTTTTGCGCCGGCAAACATCAACGTCTTGGCACATTCCGACGCAGTAGCGCCGGTGGTGATCACATCGTCGATCAGCAAAATGCGTTTGCCCCGTACAAAGTCCGGATCGACCACCCGATAAGCGCCCAGAACATTGGCGCGCCGCTTGGCAGGATCCCGGATGGTGGACTGGGGCGGTGTGTGCCGGATCTTTTTCAGCACACGCACCGGTTGGACGCCCAGCTTTTCGCCCAATGCATTTGCCAGCAGCTGGGATTGGTCGTAGCCTCTGCGGAGTTTGCGCCGGGCAGAAACCGGTGTAAAACTGAGAATATCAAAGTCGGATTCCAGCTTGGGCGCAAGCAGTGCAGCGTAGTTTTTCGCATATAAACGGAAGTTATAAAACTTAAAACGACGGATGCTGGGTCGCACCATATCTCTATAATACCACAAAGCTGTCCAATGTGCAATAAATTGAATATTTCTTTTTCCACGGCGAAAGGTTGGAGCATTTTCACGACATTTTGGACACAGATGCTTTTCCTGTGCAGAAAGAAGGCAGCGGCATAAAATGCACTTGCGAGGGAAGATCAGCGATAACATTATTTACTGCCTCTTTCCTGAAGCCGCAGTTTCAGACCGGTATACCGTCTGCCCACCTTGGCATTTTGTGTCATGACTGCCACCGTTTCCTCCCGTCCTACGATCACCAGCAGTTCCTTCGCCCGGGTAATGGCTGTGTAGAGAATACTCCGGCTGAGCAGGTATGCAGAGCCGTTCCAAGCGGACAAAACTACCGCACGATACTCACTGCCCTGGCTTTTGTGTACCGTCATGGCATACGCCAGTTCCAGTTCGCCCAGTTGATCGAAATCGTATTCTGCCTCCCTATCGTCAAATACCACAGTAATGGTCTGCATAGCGTGGTCAATTTGCTGTATCGTGCCAACATCGCCGTTAAAGATACCACTGCCAACCATGCTGCCGTCAGACTTTTTCCATAAAATATCGTAGTTATTGCGTATCTGCATGACCCGGTCGCCCTCCCGGAAAACCGTATCGCCGTAAGTGCGTTCCTTTTTGGTGGGAGCGGCGGGGTTTAGCTGGGATTGCAGCTTCCGGTTCAGCTCCACTGTGCCGGCAGCACCTTTTTTGGTAGGGGAGAGAACCTGGATCTGATCCGGGCGGATGCCCATGTTTTGGGGCAGTCGGTTGGCGCAGAGGGAAACGATGGTCTGGGCGACTGATTCCTCAGAACGCTCCGGCAGGAAAAAGAAATCGCTTTTCACATCATGCAACACCGGCATTTCGCCCCGGTTGACCCGGTGGGCATTCATGACGATCAGACTCTGCTGCGCTTGCCGGAAAATCTCCGTCAGCCGCACATTGGGCAGCACCTGACAGCGCAGCATATCGCTAAAGGGAAAACCCGGTCCTACCGGAGGCAGCTGATCCGGGTCGCCCACAAAAATCAGCCGAGCGGTTTCCGGTACTGCCTGCAAAAGATTATAAAGCAGCATAACATCCACCATGGACATCTCGTCCACGATCACGACCTGGGCTTTCAGGGGGTTGTTTTCGTCCCGGGCAAAGATCATCTGACCGGTATGTGGGTCGATTCCGGCTTCCAACAGCCGGTGAATGGTGCAGGCTTCCTGACCGGTGACTTCGGTCAGCCGCTTGGCGGCTCTGCCGGTGGGGGCTGCAAGGACGCAGTCAAGACCCATTTGGGCATACAGAGAGAGGATGCCCTTGACAATGGTGGTCTTACCCGTACCCGGGCCGCCGGTGAGCAGCAAAAGACCGGAGCTTGCGGCGGTTTTAATGGCTTGGTTTTGCTGGTCGGAGTAGGTAATACCGCTTTCCGCTGCCGCCCGGGCGATCTGCTTTTGCCAGTCCTGAGGCAGCTTATGGCTTTTCTTTGCTGCATCCAGCAGCCGCCGTGCGCAGTATGCCTCTGCCACATATAGCTGGGGTAGATAAATAACAGAAATACCAGCCAGTTCATCAGATACCAGCCGACCTGCGTGCAGCAGTCGTGCGATGGCTTGGGTCACGGCATGTTCCGTGACAGTCAGAAGCTGGGCGGAGGCGGCGATGAGCTTGCTTTCCGGCAGAAAACTGTGACCGGAATTCAGGTTATAGCGCAGCTCAAAGAGAATACCGGATTCCACCCGACGGGGATCCTCCCCGGAAATGCCCAGCGCGATGGCGAACCGGTCAACCGCCCCAAAAGGCGCATCCAATCCTTCGTCTGTCAACAGATAGGGGTCATCATAGAGCATATCCACGGCGCTGTTGCCGTATAGCTTATAGGTACGCACCGCTAGTTCGGCTGGTAGCTGGTGCAGGGCAAAAAACTCCATCAAGTGGCGAATGCCCACCTGCAGACGGAACTCCTCGCCGATGACCTTTGCTTTGGCAGCGGAAATGCCGGGGATCTCTGCCAAACGCTCCGGCTCTCGTTCCATAATGTGCAAGGTTTCGTCGCCGAAACGGCTGACGATTCTGCCTGCCATTCGAGGTCCAATACCCCGAATGACCCGGCCGGAGAGATAGCTTAGAATGTCGTTGGCGGTCTGGGGCATCAGACGCTCCAAAAACTCTGCCTCAAATTGCTTGCCGTAGCTGGGGTGGCTGCTCCACCGACCGGTGACCATCAGCTGCTCACCCACGGAGGGACGGGGGATCGTGCCCACAACGGTGACGGTCTGACCGTCATCGCATTTCAGCCGCAGCACGGTGTAGCCGTTATCATAATTTTGAAAGACAATGGCACCGATGGTGCCTTGCAAGATCTCTGTTTCTATCATCATGGTACTCCATTTGGTATTTGTATTAGTTTACTATATTTCGGGAAAAATGAAAAGACCCAAGTGTGAAAAAGCCATAAAAATTTATAGCTTTCTGACTTATGCCGAACATTTTATTCTTGCAATCGTGGTTATAATGGGGTAAAATATAAATATTAGACAAAGGAGGGGAAACGGTGAAATTCTGGTCGTTGTTGATGTGGGTCACCCAGTTCGGCTTTTCTGCTGTTTTTCCTCTGTGTGCGTCGCTGCTGCTGGCAAGCTGGCTGCGGCAGAGCTATGCTCTTGGGGCGTGGGTGAGTGTGGTTCTGGGTATTTTGGGACTGCTGACCAGCATCAGCACAGTCCGTTCCTGCATGCGCAGTCTGCGCAAAGAATCCCAGCAGATGGGCAGGGACAAAACGTCCCCCACAGCTTATAACGAACACGATTGAGGTGAGACGGATGAAACTGCAGGAAGCTTCTAAAAAAGAGATCAAGCGGATCGCTATTGGCACCGGTGTGTGCTTTGTATTGATGACCGCTGTATTTGCGGTGTTAGGCTTAGTAGGTGTGGTAGCCTTTGACTACCGGATACTGTTGGGCGGCGCACTGGGCTCTTTGATCGCAGTGGCGAATTTCACGGTGCTGTGCCTGACCATTCAGAAGGCGGCGCAGATCGAGGATCAAAAACAAATGAAAATGCAGTTTCAGGTCAGCTACAATATCCGCCTGATCTTGCAAGCCGGTTGGGTGGTTGCAGCGTTCTTTCTGCCTTGGGTCAACGTATTTGCGGCGGCGATCCCGTTGCTGTTTCCCACGGCGGTGATCTGGTATTTGCAAAGCCGTGGCATGCTGGTAAAGCCCAGCGACCGAAAAAACCCGCCCCCGGAGGACGAGGAAGAGGAAAGTACAAACAGTTTTGAGGTGTAAGCTATGGATATTTCCATAAACGGCGCCAGAATACTGTGGACAATTGAAAATGTACCCATATTGGGCAGGATCAATATTACCCAGACAGTCATTGTCAGCTGGCTGGTCATGGCAATCATCACCGGTTTGTGCATTTGGCTGGGTTCCGGTCTGAAAGTGACAGGTATCTCCCGGAAACAAGCGGTGGCGGAATTGGCGGTCACATCACTGATCAAATTCGTTCGTGATAATATGGGTACGGAATTTGATCGGTATATCCCCTTGGTGGGAACGATCTTTGTGACCAGCGTGGTATCCAATCTGATCAGCATTCTCGGCATATGGAGTCCGACGGCTGATCTGATGACGGAGCTTGGCTGGGCGTTGGTGGTCTTTGTGCTGATCACCTACCACAAAATCAAGTCTGCAGGTATTGGCGGCTATTTCAAAGGTTTTTTAGATCCTATATTTTTGATGGCGCCTATCAATGTGATGGCGGAACTGTTCACTCCTATCAGCATGGCTTGCCGGCATTTCGGCAACATTCTGTCCGGCACCGTGATCAGCGCCCTGCTCTACGGCGCATTAACTGCGTTGAGCCATGGCCTGCTGGGACTGATCGGCAGTGTTTGGTGGTTGGCGCTGGCAGTGACGGCGCTGGGCATCGCTTCCATCGTGTTCGGCAGACGAAAGAAAAAGACTCTTTGGCTGGTGCAGGGCATTATCCTGACGGCTTTGGGCGTGCTGTCGCTATTGAGCAAAATAGGCGGCTTCCTTGCTGCGATCCCATGGGCGGCGGTGGGTATCCCTGCTATCACCAGTTTCTATTTTGACTGGTTTGGCGGTTGTATTCAGGCATTTATTTTCTGCACCCTGACCACAATTTTTATTAAGCAGGCTGCAAGTAACTAAAGAAATAACAATTCAGGAGGAATGAATTATGGATCATCAGGTTTTGGCAAAAGGTATTGCATTGGCAGGTTGCGCTATTGGCGCAGGTTTGGCGCTGATCGCCGGTATCGGCCCCGGTATCGGTGAAGGTAACTGCGCTGCCCGTGCATGTGAGGCGGTTGGTCGGCAGCCCGAGGCAAAGAGCGATATTACCAGCACCATGATTCTGGGTATTGCGCTGTCCGAAACCACCGGTATTTACGGTTTCGTCACCGGCCTGCTGCTGATTTTCTTTGCACCCGGCCAGTTTATGAATTATCTGAGCTGAGAGGCGCTTTATGGACACACTGTACCAATCCTTGGTAGCAGTGGAGCCTGCAACGCTGATCGTAACCATTCTCAATTTGTTCCTGCAGATATTTCTCATTAAAAAATTTCTGCTGGATAAGGTGCTGAAGGTGTTGGATCAGCGGCGGGAAGCAGCGGATGCGGAAATATCCCAAGCTGAAACCGCAAAGCAGGAAGCGCTGACTATCAAGCAGACTTACGAGGAGAATATGCTCCGGGCAAAGGAGGAGGCAGGTCAGCTGCTTGCCCATGCCCAGCATACGGCAACCCAACGCAGCGAGGAGATCATTCGTGATGCCCATCAGCAGGCAGTGCAGATCAAGCAAAAAGCCGCTGCGGATATTGCCCAGGAAAAGAAAAAAGCCATCAACGAAGCCAAGGACGAGATCTCTGATATGGCCATGGCCATTGCCACCAAGGTGGTGGGCAGAACCATTGATCTAGAGGATCAGACCCGGCTGGTGGATAGTTTTATTGAAGAAATCGGTGACAGCCTATGAGTCAGATAGCCAACAACTATGCCGGCGGTCTGTATGCTTTGGCAACAGAGGATGACTGGGCGGAACAGTTTTTGCAGGAGTTGGAGACTTTGGAGCAATCCTTTGCCCAAGAGCCGGACTTTTTGCGGCTGCTGGCTGCCCATAATATTTCCAAGCAGGAGCGATGCGAAGTCATCGATCGATTGCTCCGGGGTCAGGTGCATCCGTACATGCTGAACTTTCTGAAATTGCTGACGGAAAAAGGCTATATCCGTTATTTTGACGATTGCTGCCAAGTGTTTCGCCGGCTGTATGACAAAGAGCACGGTATAGTGCGTGTGGAAGCCATAACGGCAGTGCCGCTGACCCAGGATCAGTACGGCAGAATGGCAGAAAAGCTTGCCGAAACCACGGGCAAGAAGGTGGTGCTGACCAATACGGTGGATGCAAGCTGCATCGCCGGTGTACGGCTGCGCTATGACGATGTGCAGGTGGATGACACCATCTGCAACCGCTTGGCGACCATGGAACAGCGATTGAAAAACACCCAATTATAAGGTTGTGAGAATATGGAATTAAGACCGGACGAGATCACGAAGCTGATCCGTGAACAAATCAAAAATTATGAAGCCAGACTGCAGTCCGACGAGATCGGTACGGTCATTCTGGTAGGCGACGGTATTGCCAATGTTTCCGGACTGGATAAATGCATGGCCGGCGAGCTGGTGACTTTTTCGAACGGCTCATTCGGCATGGCGCTGAATCTGGAGGAGGATTCTGTGTCCGTGGTTATTTTGGGTACGGACAACGGCATCGCCGAGGGCGATACAGTCAAGCGTACCGGCAAGGTGGTTTCCGTGCCGGTGGGCGAGAGCATGATCGGCAGAGTGGTGAACGCTTTGGGCGAGCCTATCGACGGCAAGGGTCCCATCGCCACTGCAGATTATTTACCCATTGAACGGCCGGCCCCCGGCATTATCGACAGAGAGCCTGTCAATGTGCCTTTGCAGACCGGAATCAAGGCAATCGATGCTATGATCCCCATTGGCAGAGGTCAGCGTGAGCTGATCATCGGCGACCGACAGACCGGCAAGACCACCATCGCTACCGATACCATTCTGAATCAGAAGGGTAAAGATGTGATCTGTATCTATGTTGCCATTGGTCAGAAGCGTTCTACCGTTGCCCAGATCGTTGAGGATCTGACCGCCGGCGGCGCTATGGACTATACCATCGTGGTATCCGCTACTGCGTCTGAACTGGCGCCTATGCAGTATATCGCGCCCTATTCCGGCTGCGCCATGGGCGAGTATTTTATGGAGCAGGGCAAGGATGTGCTGGTGATCTATGACGATCTGAGTAAGCATGCGGTGGCTTATCGTGCCATTTCACTGCTGATTCGGCGTCCCCCCGGACGGGAAGCATATCCCGGCGATGTATTCTACCTCCATAGCCGGCTTTTGGAGCGGGCGGCGCACCTGTCTGCTGCCAAGGGCGGCGGCAGTCTGACGGCGCTGCCGATCATTGAGACCCAGGCCGGTGACGTATCTGCTTATATCCCTACCAACGTGATCTCCATCACCGATGGACAGATCTTTTTGGAGACCGAGCTGTTCAATGCTGGCATTATGCCTGCAGTTAACCCGGGCATTTCCGTGTCCCGTGTAGGCGGCGCTGCCCAGATCAAGGCCATGAAGCAGGTGGCAGGCTCTTTGAAGTTGTTATATTCCCAGTACCGGGAACTGCAGAGCTTTGCCCAGTTTGGCTCAGATCTGGATGCAGACACCAAGGCACGGCTGGCGCTGGGCGAGCGGATCGTGGCAGTGCTGAAGCAGAAAAATAAAGAGCCGGTGGAGGTGGCGCATCAGGTGTGCATCCTCTATGCGGTGACCAACGGCTATCTGCAGGATATTCCGCTGGATAAAGTTGCAGAATTTGAACTGCAGCTGCGTCAGTTTATGGAAGATCGTTATCCGGAAGCCTTGGCGGCGATTCGCAGTACCGGCAAGCTTGCCGAGGAAACAGATCAGGCGCTGAAGCGGGCAATTTCTGAGCTTTTGGAGCGTTTTCATTAAGGAGATGTAAGGTTTATGGCGGGTGTTTCTACCAAGGACATTAAAAACAGAATACGCAGCTTGGAGTCCACCCGACAGATCACTAAGGCAATGGAAATGGTGGCATCGTCCAAACTGCGTCGGGCGCAGGAGCAGGTCAATGCTACCCGGCCGTATTTTATGGCACTGCAAAATACCATCCGGGACATCATGTCAGCCAACCGGGAATTTTCCTCTGTGTATCTGAAAGAGCGTGAGGAGAAACGGGTGCTGGTGGTGGTCATCACCGGCGACCGGGGACTGGCTGGCGGCTATAACAGCAATGTGTTCAAGCTGGTGCTTGCCCAGACCCAAGGCATGGAACTGACGGTGCTTCCCGTGGGCAAGAAAACGCTGGAGTATTTCCGCAGTCACCATGTTCCTATCTATACTAATAGCTGCGGTCAGCGGGCAGACCTATCTGTAGGCAGCTGTTTTACCCTTGCAAAAACCCTTTGCCGTGGTTTTCGAAAAGGGGAGTTCGACAGCGTATATCTGGCATATACAGAGTTCGTTTCTGTGCTGTCCCAAAGTCCCACTATAGTAAAACTGTTGCCGCTGGAGCGGCAAAGCCACACATCCCAGCTTGGTCAGGTTACATTATATGAACCGGACAGCGAAACGGTATTTGATACCATCGTGCCGGAATATCTGGGCGGTGTACTTTATGGTGCTGTGTGTGAGAGTCAGGCATCCGAGCAGGCGGCACGGCGCAACGCTATGGACTCCGCTACCAAAAACGCAGATGAAATGATCGGTGATCTGCGACTGAAATTCAACCGAGCCCGGCAAGCGGCGATCACCCAGGAGATCACCGAAATCGTTGCCGGCGCCAAAAGGAATTGAAGCTTATGAACAAACATGTAGGTATTGTGACCCAGATCATGGGTCCGGTTTTGGATATTCGTTTTCCCCAAGGTCAGCTGCCCTGGCTGCTCAATGCAGTTGAGGTAAAAAACGGCGAGACCACCGTGGTGGCAGAAGTTGCGCAGCATATTGGCGATAATATGGTGCGCTGCATCGCTATGAACTCCACCGACGGCTTGCAGCGTGGCATGGAGGCGGTGGACACCGGCGCGCCCATCTGCGTGCCGGTGGGTGAGGATTGCCTTGGCAGAGTGTTCAATCTGCTGGGACAGACCATTGACGACGGCGAGCAAGTCACAGATGCAGAACGTTGGCCCATCCACAGATCCGCTCCGGCTTATGACGAACAGCGCTCTGCCACGGAATTGCTGGAGACCGGCATTAAGGTCGTGGACCTGATCTGTCCCTATGCCAAGGGCGGTAAGATCGGTCTGTTTGGCGGCGCAGGCGTGGGTAAGACCGTGCTGATCATGGAGCTGATCAACAATGTGGCGAAGGCACATGGCGGCATTTCCGTGTTTTCCGGTGTCGGCGAGCGTACCCGTGAGGGCAATGATCTGTACCGGGAAATGACGGAATCCGGTGTTATCAAAAAGACTGCCATGGTCTATGGACAGATGAACGAACCCCCCGGAGCCCGTATGCGGGTGGCATTGTCCGGTCTGACCATGGCAGAGTATTTCCGGGATGTAAAAAATCAGGATGTTTTGCTGTTTGTGGATAATATCTACCGCTTCACCCAAGCTGGCAGTGAGGTTTCTGCACTGCTGGGTCGTATGCCCTCTGCGGTGGGTTACCAGCCTACCTTGGCGACGGAAATGGGCGCTCTGCAGGAGCGCATCACCTCCACACAAAATGGCTCTATCACTTCCGTACAAGCGGTGTATGTGCCGGCGGACGATCTGACAGACCCGGCGCCTGCTACCACCTTTGCTCACTTGGATGCCACCACGGTTCTGGATCGTGGCATCGCATCCTTGGGTATTTATCCCGCAGTCGACCCGCTGGATTCGACCTCCCGGATCTTGCGTCCAGAGGTGGTTGGTCAGGAGCATTACGATACCGCCCGCGGTGTCCAGCAGATATTACAGCGTTATAAGGAACTGCAGGATATTATCGCTATTATGGGCATGGATGAGCTTTCTGAGGAGGACAAGCTGATCGTGGGTCGTGCCAGAAAAGTGCAGCGATTCCTCTCCCAGCCCTTTGAGGTGGCGGAGCAGTTTACCGGCTATCAGGGCAAATACGTACCGCTCAGCGAGACCATTCGTGGCTTTAAGGAGATCATCGAGGGTAAGCATGATGACATTCCCGAGTCCTACTTCCTCTATGTAGGCAGCATCGATGAGGTGGTGGAAAAGTACAGAGGTGAGGGCAAATGAACACCTTTGCGCTGAAAATCGTTACACCCGACGGACTGAAATTTGAAGGTCAGGCGGAGAAACTGGTGGTGCGCACCACTTCCGGTGATGTGGCGATCATGGCAAAGCATATCAATTATGTTGCGCCTTTGGGTATGGGCGAGGCCATGGTCTATGTTGACGGCGCTGCCCGATACGGCGCTTGTATCGGCGGTATGATCAGCGTGATCGACGGCGAAGTGAAGCTGCTGCCCATGACCTTTGAATGGTCAGACGAGATCGATGTTGACCGCGCAGCTGCCTCCCAAAACCGGGCAGAGCAGGTGCTGGCGCAGCAAGATGCGGAGGACAGAGAGATTTTGCTTGCCAAGGCACGACTTCACCGGGCATTGATCCGCCAGAGCGCCGCTAATAGGAATTAAAAACAAGGCTATCAACGATAGCCTTGTTTTTTGCGCTTTTACAAACTTAGAATTTCATCATAAGTCGTACATAAGATCTTTTTGATTAAGATGATTTCATCAGGGTATAGATGGCGCTGACCAACCTCAATTTTTGCTAAAGCACTTCGTGTAATGTCGCAACCTTCAATTTGTAATCTTGCTGAAAGCATTTCTTGTGTGAATTTGCATTTTTCTCGAATTCTACGAATATTTTGCCCGATAGCCTTCTCAATTTCGTGATTCATATGCCAAAATCCTTTGCACTTATTTTAGAGCAAAAACTCTTGACATTAGTATATTTCAATGTTATATTAAACTTGCACCTAAATAGGTGCAAGCTTAACTTTTTGGAGGTCAATAATGGGAAACTATGTAGAAAGAAACCTGAATATTAAGGAGCAGGTGTTGATGAATGCAAAACTGCACCCGCTGCAGTTGATCTTTGCGTGGATTTGGGGCGTGCTGGGCTTCTGGCTGCTGTTCATTCCGACGATTATTGCAATCAAGACTACGATTACATATGTAACAACCGAGCTGTCTGTGACAGATAAGCGTGTAATTGGTAAGATTGGTCTTATCAATACAAAATCCTTGGATGCACCCTTGAACAAAATTCAGAGTGTTGCAGTTTCTTCCGGTTTGGGCGGAAAGATTTTTAATTACGGCAATGTAAAAATTCAAAGCGGCGGCGATGCAATTATATTCTGTGGTGTTAAAGATGTTGAAGGCTTTAAGCGTTTCCTGATGAACCAGATCGATGAGTACGAGAACGATAAGATTAAGGAGCAGGCAACTAGAATGGCTGAAGCCATGAATGCTGGCAAGTAAATTGTATAATAGAAACCCCATGACCATATCGGTCATGGGGTTGTAATTATTTGGCATAAAAAATTCTTTCAACATTGTGCGGAATTGCTGAATTAGATGTGCTGGAAAATAAATTAAAAAGATCGCCCCAGCGGTTTTCCAAAAGCTGATAGGGATGGTCGATATTCTGACCGATGTTGATAAATTCGCCGGTCTGCCGGGCGGTTTTCAGAATTTCCCGACCCCGATCGTTGAATGCCAGTACCCGGACATAGGGCGCAGGAGTTTCCAGCGTTTGCTGGGTGATGCCCAAAAATGCGCATAGGATCATCCGGTCGATCCGGGTGCGGGTGTAGCGTTTGGACTTGGATGCGGCGATCACTTCCTCCAGGGTCGCACATTCTCTTGCCGCATGCATCAGCTTGCGCCAAAGCCCCTCCGAGCCGTAGGGCAGCGCCTCAAATTCTGCATCCGTCATTGTCCGCAGACGGTAGAGGATTGCTTTCTCTGCTGCGTCAATGCGGTGTAGCACTGCGTTTTCAAAACAAGCTGCCGCAGATTCGGGAACACAGCTTTGCCAATCCGATTTGCTTTCCATCTGCAGGCGGACGGCGGTGGCGGAGGGGTTGTCACTGTCGGCGACGGCATCGTGGTAGTCGCCTTGCCGCAAAATAGGGTAGGGGCGCATGGCAGAACTCTGCTGCGATATAGCTTTGCAGTACTCCACCGCCAGAATGTTGTTGGGTTTTGCCAGCAAGCTGCCGTCCAGACCCATCTGCTCCAGCGCCGCCTGCCGGGCGGCAGGAAAGGAAAGCCCTTTTTCTAGCTGCGCCTTCAGCAGAGGGGAGAAATCCTCCTGCAGCAACGCTTCTGCCAATTCTGTCAGCTTGTCCGGATTTTCTGCGCCGAAACAAAGCCGGTCACAGAACTTACCAAGAATCGAAACACCGCCGGCGGCAAATCCCTCGGCCGACTGCAAGCTCACCGTTGTGGGCAGTTCCAGCACCAGATCCGCCCCGGAAAGCACAGCGGCTTTTGCCCGGGAAAGCTTGTCTGTGATGGCGGGCATGCCCCGCTGCACATAGTTTCCGCTCATCAGGCAGACGATGCCGCTGTGGGGAAATGCTGCTTTTATGGTATCGATCTGCTTCTTATGTCCCTTGTGAAAGGGGTTGTATTCACAAATTATACCGGTTAATAACAAAATAAATCACCTAAAATCAAAAATTTTCCTTTTCAGGGGTTGAGAAATTCAAAATTCTGTTGTAGAATAGGCATACCTATGGTTATCTTATCATAAATGACAAGAAAATCAATTTATTTTAGGAGGAATATTCCATGAATGTTTTGGTTATCAACGCTGGTAGCTCCAGCCTGAAGTACCAGCTGATGAATCCCGAGACCGGCGATGTTTCTGCAAAGGGTCTTTGCGAGCGTATCTACATCGACGGCCGTCTGACCCACAAGGTCGGCGAAAAGAAGGTGGAGAAGGACATTCCTATGCCCACCCACTCCGAGGCTATCCAGGCCGTTCTGCAGATCCTGGTGGATCCTGTTGACGGCGTCATCAAGAGCGTTGACGAGATCGATGCTGTTGGCCACCGTGTGCTCCACGGCGGTATGGAGTTCTCCGACTCCTGCATCGTTAACGACGATGTGATCAAGGCAATCAAGAAGTGCATTCCTCTGGGACCCCTCCACAACCCTGCTATCCTGATGGGTATCGAGGCTTGCCAGGCTGTTATGCCCAAGACTCCCCAGGTTGCTGTGTTCGACACCGCATTCCACATGACCATGCCTGCTAAGGCTTACCGTTACGCAATCCCCACCGAGTACTACGAGAATGACGACAT
>JAZRQK010000003.1:0-5724 GCA_045649665.1 Faecousia sp.
AATGCACAATTATTTTCCGTTAGCCAAAACCTCTGTCATTCCGAGCGGGAGCGAAGCGAAGTCGAGGAATCTACGCATTGTCGTTACGCATAAGCAGCCATTCGGTGCGTAGATCCCTCGATGCGCCTGCGGCTTACTCGGGATGACAACATGTTTGTTATCAAAAATAATTCTCAATTCTCAATTCGTAAAAAGGAGCTTTATTATGGACACAAATTCTCTGGGTATGATCGAAACTAAGGGCCTGATCGGTGCGATCGAGGCGGCAGACGCTATGGTCAAGTCCGCCAATGTGCAGCTGGTAGGCAAGGAAGCGGTAGGCGGCGGTCTGGTGACTGTCATGGTGCGTGGTGATGTGGGCGCAGTGAAAGCTGCCACCGATGCCGGCGCAGCGGCGGCGGAAAAGGTGGGCGAATTGGTATCCGTCCATGTGATCGCAAGACCTCACACCGAGGTGGACGCCATTTTGCCCAAGGGCAGACTGAGCCAGAATCCTCCCGCCGGTAAGTAATGCTGTTCGGACTGGAGGCGGCGCAAGCCAACCTGCGGAATCGGGAGGGCAAACGGGTATTTTATTTGGGCAGCGGCGACCAGCTGACCAGTGAAGCCAAAGATTGGCTTGCTGCCCAGCGAATCGAAATTTTACCTGCATCGATGGCAAAACCGGAGCGTTACCGGCTGGAAAAGGTTGGCTATCTGGAGGAAAAACCGGAGCACATGACCCACCTTTATGGGGATGTGCTGGTAGAAAAAACCCACCCCCGGATCGCATTCCGGGGGGCGGTGGATACACTGGAGGCGGAGCTGCTGCTCTGCGGCAGCCAGTACCCCCATTTACAAAAGAATTTGCAGGAAATTCTGACTCTGACCCGGCATTTGATCGCCTGCGAGGTGCTGGGTGAACCCATGCCGGAGGAGCGATTGCTGGGACTGACCCAGCAGCAGCTCCGGGAGCAAAGTCACCGCCCTCAGGACTTTCTCGGTCAGCCCCATTTTATGCCGGACTTTTCTGACAAGCCGGCGGTGCTTGCCCTGAATCGGGTACGGTGCGCCGCCCGGCAGACAGAGCTGGCGGCGGTACGGGCAGTGCCGGAGCGGACGGATATCCTGCGTGCCATGAATCGGTTGAGCAGTGCGGTGTATATTTTAATGATTCAGGAAAAGGGCAAATAAATCGGAATTTACAAGGAGCGTTTCTATGGACTTTGACAAAGTGGTACAAGCCGTGCTGGGCAATATTTTCATAGATCTGGAAGCCTCGGGGCGGCATGTCCATGTGACCCGGGAGCAGGCGCAGACATTGTTTGGTCACAGTCTGACCCCCAAGCGCCCCTTGTCCCAGCCGGGGCAGTTCCTTGCCAATGAACGGGTCACCGTCATCGGGCCAAAGGGACAGTTTCACAACGTGGCGGTGCTTGGCCCGGAGCGCAAAGATGCCCAGGTAGAGATCTCCCTCACCGACGGCAAGACCCTTGGCATCACGCCGCCCATTCGCCAATCCGGGGATGTAAAGAACTCCCCCGGAGCGACCCTGGTGGGCGAAAAGGGACAAATCACCCTGACCCAGGGGGTCATCGCCGCCCAGCGGCATATCCACATCACCCCAGCCGATGCGGAAAAATTCGGGGTAAAAGACGGACAGACCGTGACCTTGCAGACCTACACCGCCCGACCGGTGCAATTTCAGGACACGGTGGTGCGAGTCAGTGACAAATTCGCCACCACCGTGCATCTGGACTACGACGAGGCCAACGCCTGCGGCTTCCAGCCGGGGGACTTGGGGAGGATCGTATGAAAGCCTATCTCATCGGCGAAAAACCGCCGCTAAACTATGATTTCGTCACAGCGCCGCCCTACGATGCGGTGGTCATCGGCTCGCTGACACTGGGAGAATTGCTTTATTTTTCCCACCCACAGGCATTGACTGCCTTGTCCACCGGTATGCCGGTGGTGCTGTATGCCCCGGGTCTGCCGGAAAGTCCCGGCAACCGGGCATTGAGCGCAACGCTGGCGACCCGCCGCCGGGAGCTGAAAAGCTGGGGTGTGGTGTTCACCGACGGCACGCAGCGCCGGGTCATCACCGCCGAGCTTGCCCGGCAAATGGCGCAAAAAGGCGAGCGACCCGCACCGGGAGCGGTGCTGACACCAATGGCAAAGGAGATTTTTGATAGGGTATGAAAATCGGTACAGTAACCGGCTCGGTATGGGCGACCCGAAAGGCGCAGTGCCTTGCCGGACAGACATTTTTGGTGGTGGACACTCTGTCGGGTGTCATTGTTGCGGCAGACCATGTGGGCGCAGGCAAGGGGGACAAGGTGCTGCTGGTCACCGGCTCTGCGGCAACCAAATTCTCCATGGACGCGCCGGTAGACGCCTGCGTGGTCGCCATCATCGACCAGGAAAAGTAATTCTGAATAGATTTGAGGTGAAACTGTGTCCGCACATGAAATATTGATTTGGCTCATGGCGATTTTTGCGGTGCTGGGCGCCGTTGACCGCATTTTCGGCAATCGCATCGGCTTGGGCAAGCAGTTCGAGGAGGGCATCCTTGCCATGGGCGCACTGGCCATGGCTATGCTGGGTATCATCGCCCTTGCCCCGGTGCTGGCAAACCTTTTGCGTCCGGTGATCGTGCCGGTGTACACCTTTCTGGGCGCTGACCCGGCTATGTTCGCCGGTACGATTTTAGCCTGCGACATGGGCGGCGCATCCCTTGCCAAGGAGCTGACCGCCGACCCGGAGGCAGCGGCGCTGGGTGGTATTCTGGCAGGCAGTACACTGGGTGCTACGGTGGTTTTTACTATTCCGGTAGCCATGGGTATTCTGCAGGAAAACGACCGCCCTGCCCTTGCCAAAGGCGTGTTGTGCGGCATCGTCACCGTGCCGGTGGGTATTCTTGCCGGCGGTATTGTCGCCGGCTTTTCCCTGGGCAAAATTCTTGTGAATCTGATTCCCGTGGCGCTGATCGCCGGTCTGATCGCCTTGGGTCTTTGGAAGTTTGAAAGAGCCATGATCAAAGGCTTCGGCTGGTTCGGTAAGGGTGTGGTGGCGCTGATCACCATAGGGCTTGCCGCCGCTATTTTGCGCTCGCTCACCGGCTTTACCCTGATACCCGGCATGGCGCCTATCGAGGACGGATTTTTGACCGTCGGCGCCATCGCCATCGTGCTGGCTGGCGCATTCCCCTTGGTGTGGGTGCTGACCCGGCTTTTGAAAAAGCCCTTGGGGGCAGTAGGCAGACGGCTGGGCATCAACGAAACCGCCACCGCCGGTCTCATCGCCACCCTTGCCAACTCCATCGCCACCTTTGGCATGGTGGCAGACATGGACAACCGGGGCAAGGTTGTGAATATCGCCTTTGCGGTGTCGGCGGCATTTGTGTTCGGCGACCACATGGGCTTTACCGCCGGCTTTGCGCCGGAAATGCTGCCGGCAATGATCGTGGGCAAGCTCGTTGGCGGTGTGTGCGCCGTGGCGGTGGCGCTGTGGCTGACGAAAAAGGACGGCAGCCATGGCAAATAACCGCAAAACCGCCGTCCGGCTGGAAAAACAGCGACTCCGGAAAGCGCCGGAATCATCCTATCTGACCCAAATGCATGACCCTGCCAATGCGGTGGAATTTGAAAATCTGCAGGCATGGTTTTATACAGAAGCCGGCATCGTCCGGTCGGTGGACGGGGTGAGCTTTGACCTGCCCATGGGCAAAACCGTGGGGGTGGTAGGCGAATCCGGCTGCGGCAAATCCGTCACCAGCCTGTCGCTGATGCAGCTTTTGCAGCGCCCTCAGGGGCAGATCACCGGTGGCAGTATTCGGCTGAATCTGGGGGACAAGGCGTACGATATCGCCAAGACCCCGGAGTCGGTGATGCAGCAGCTCCGGGGCAGCGCTGTTTCCATGATCTTTCAGGAGCCTATGACCGCCCTGAATCCGGTGCTGCGTATCGGCGAGCAGATCGGCGAGGTGTTGGCATACCATGACCCCGGACAGAATCGGTCGCAGCGAATTGAGGAGCTTTTGACTTTGGTGGGAATCCCCGACGGCAACCGGGTGGCGCAGATGTACCCCCACCAGCTTTCCGGCGGCATGCGCCAACGGGTGATGATCGCCATGGCGCTGTCGTGCAATCCCCGGGTGATCATCGCCGACGAGCCCACCACAGCGCTGGATGTGACCATTCAGGCGCAGATCCTGCAGCTGCTGCGGCAGCTGAAAGAAAAGCTGGGCAGCGCCATTATGCTCATTACCCACGATTTGGGCGTGGTGGCTGGCATGGCGGACTTTGTGGTGGTGATGTATGCCGGCAGAGTGGTGGAAAAGGGCACAGCCGAGGATATTTTCTACCGCCCGGCGCACCCCTATACCATCGGTCTGATGGCATCCAAGCCGGTGGTGGGCAAAAAGTCCCAGCGGCTGTATTCCATACCCGGCAGCGTGCCGAATCCCACGGTGCTGCCCGAAGGCTGTTACTTCCGCAGCCGGTGCGACCATGCCACCGAAAACTGCGGAGAATACCCCTGCGTGATACAGCTCAGTCCCACCCACAGCGTCACCTGCTGGCACAGCAAAACAATGCACAATGCATAATGCATATTTTAACTGTCAATTCTCAACTCCCGGAGGTGAAAGTATGGACAGCATCGTTACGGTCACAGACCTGAAAAAATATTACGGTGCCGTCAAAGCAGTGGACGGGGTCAGTTTTTCCATCCCCCGGGGACAGACCATGGGTCTTGTGGGAGAGTCCGGCTGCGGCAAATCCACCACCGGGCGGCTGCTTTTGCGCCTTGCCGGAGAAAAGACCGGCGGGCAAGTACGCTTTGACGGGCAGGACATTTATGCCCTATCCAAGCGGGATTTGCGGAAACTGCGACCGAAAATGCAGATTATTTTCCAAGACCCCTTTTCCAGCCTCTCCCCCCGGCTGCCGGTAGGAGAGCTGCTGGCAGAGGGCGTGCGCGCCCACAAGCTGGTGACACAGGACAAGCTGACCGGTTACATCGACGGCATCATGGAAAGCTGCGGTCTGCAGCCCTATCACAAAAACCGCTATCCCCACGAATTTTCCGGGGGACAGCGGCAAAGAATTTGTATTGCAAGAGCGTTGGCATTACAGCCGGAATTTATGGTCTGCGACGAGCCGGTGTCGGCGCTGGACGTGTCGGTGCAGGCGCAGATCGTGAATCTGCTCAAAGACCTGCAGCAGCAGTACGGACTGACCTATCTGTTCATCTCCCACGATCTTTCCGTGGTGGAGCATATCTGCCACAGCGTGGGCGTCATGTACCTGGGCAGTATCGTGGAGCAGGCGGAAACCGGGGCGCTGTACGCCGCCCCCAAGCACCCCTATACCCGGGCGCTGTTTTCCGCCATTCCCATGCCCGACCCGGCGCTGAGTGGAAATTTAACAGTACTGACCGGCAGTCTGCCCTCCCCGGCAGACCCGCCCAGCGGGTGTAAATTCCACCCCCGGTGTCCGGAGCGTATGGACATCTGCGGCAAGGTCGTACCCCGGCTGGCAGAGGTTGCTCCCAACCATCTGTGCGCCTGCCACCTCTACCCGGAATGTACAACGCACAATGCATAATGCACAATTATTTTCGTCAACGAAAAACCATGTCATTCCGAGCGGGAGCGAAGCGAAGTCGAGGAATCTACGCATTGTCGTTACGCATAAGCAGCCATTCGGTGCGTAGATCCCTCGATGCGCCTGCGGCTTACTCGGG
>JAZRQK010000004.1:0-6316 GCA_045649665.1 Faecousia sp.
GTCGATCATAGCAGTTCCTCCAAAATATTCTGGCAGCCCTCACAGATGTCCAGCCAGGTTTGGGTAAAGTCGCCGGTGTACCAGGGGTCGGCTACGTTCCGGCTGAGGAAAGAGCGGAACTTGGTTTCCCCGGGGAACATGCGGGCCAAATACCGGGCGTTGGAAGAATCCATGTAGAAGATGTGATCAAACTTGTCCACATCTGCCTGGGTGATCTGCCGGGCGTGATGGCCATCGCAGGCCACGCCGTGGCGCTGCATTTCCCGCCGGGCAGGGGGATAGACGGGGTTGCCGATTTCTTCCCGGCTGACGGCTACGGATGCAATGTGAAACCGATCTGCCACCCCGGCCTTTTTCACCATATCTTTCAAAACAAACTCCGCCATGGGACTTCTGCAAATATTGCCATGGCAAACAAATAAAACTTTATGCATACAAACCCCTCACTTTCTTTGGTGGAATTATAGCATGAAAGGGAAAGAAATGCAACTTGTAGGGGACGGTCCCTTGGACGTCCCGTGAATAGGCAGAAGGGCGGTATATGGAGCGTCGAGGGCACTGCTCCCTACATCCCGTCGGCAAGAGTTACGCCTCTAAAGTAGGTGACGAAAAACGGCTTTTGAGCAGCGGAGCAAACACCGACAGAATGGGCATAAAAAATCCCGCTACCTCCATTGTAGCTGCTTATGCAGATAAGGGCGGGTAGCGGGATTTGAAACGGATGAAGCAGAATCTCCTTTTCTATTGACAAAGGAGCGATTGGCTGTTATGATCGACGAAAGAAAGTGAGGTGGGCAAAATGACTATTTGTAGGTTGATAAAATCAAAAGCCGTTTTGTCCGTTGCTTAAAATCTCTTTATGTAGGTAATGGGTGCTCTTGATTTTATCAAGGGCATTTTTTATTTGATAAGGAGAGTTTATATGGCAATTTTAGAACTTAGCAACTTTTATGACGAGAGATTCACACAATGTTTCCGTGCATATTTTCTGGAAATAGGTGTAAAGCTCAAAGCGGATACAGATGTATTTGATGTCATAACGAAATCTTATGAAAAAGAAAATATGCGCACCTTCGTGATTGAGGAAGAAAGGCAGTTTGCAGGATTCATCATGCTTCAACCCGAGTATCTAAAGAGTGGCTTCTTTGAAGAGCCAGTAGGGTTTATTCGTGAACTTTGGGTAGCTCCATCATTTCGGCGGCTTGGATATGGCAAGCAGCTAATCGAAATAGCGGAGGATTATTTCAAGAAGAAGGAAATCTATAAACTCATTCTAACTTATGAAGAGGATGCACTTGAATTCTACAAACAATTGGGGTTTAAGCTTGATAGCTCATACAAAGCCAAGAATGATGGGAATGTTATTGTTAAATACTTATAAGTAAGTGCGACACCCCCACATATTAAAAAGAAAGCAGCCGCCGACCTGATGGTCGGCGGCTGTGCTGTTTCGTGTCATGTTGGGGCAAAATGTGGTTATTTTGTAAAGTAGTAAGCGAGTAGTACAAATGGGGTAAACCCGTTGCAAAGGGAGGCTTAATTGCTTGCTTTTCGGTGGTAGGGAGTGTATAATGCAACCAGAGATATGATCGGTAAGGAGCAGCTATGGAGCAAAAGATTTTTATATTCGATTTTGACGGCACGCTGGTGGATTCTATGCCCCACTGGTCAGCCATGGTGCTGAATATCCTGGATACATACAAGGTTTCCTACCCGGAGGACATCATTAAAATCCTCACACCTTTGGGCAATCTGGGCGCCGCCAAGTACTTCCAGACCGAGATGGGAATACCGCTGACACTGCCGGAGATCACCGAAATGATGGAGGCACTGACCCTGCCCAAGTATCGGGATGTGATCCCGTTAAAGCCCGGTGTTTTTGAATGTCTGCAAAAAATGAAAGCGGCCGGCTACAGCCTGAATGTGCTCACCGCCAGCCCTCACAGAACATTAGACCCCTGCCTGCAGCGCAACGGCGTGTGGGAGCTGTTTGACTACATCTGGAGCTGTGAGGATTTCGGCACTACCAAGTCTGATCCGGACATTTATGTGCAGGCAGCAGCCAAGTTGGGTGTTACTGTGCAGAACGCAGTATTTGTAGACGATAATATTGGCGCAGTAAAAACCGCCGCCCAAGCCGGTATGCGCACTATTGGTGTCTATGACCCCTCCGGCGCCGACTTCAAAGCGCAGCTGCAAGCTGCTGCAGATCACTACATCGATTCCTTTGACCAGCTGGCACAAATGATTTAAATACGCAAACAAGAAAGCCGCACCGGTTATTCCGGTGCGGCTTTTATTATGTGTTATTCGGCAGTTTCTGTCTGCATGCTGCCCAGCATATTCACGTAATCCTCTGCAATCTTCTCTGCGCTGCCAATGCCTGCTTTCCCAGCTCCTGACCGTACTCTTTGGAACTGTCACTGATCGCCTCTCCCGCAATACGACTGTAGGGGTCGAGATTACCGGAAGCGCCCATAAAGAACGCCACCAGGCAATCGCCGTTTTTCTCCATGTATTCCGTGCAGAAACCGACAAAATCAGAGGATAGTTGATTATGATTCTGCGTGCCGTAATTCGTAAGCGGCGTATTGCTCATAGTCAGGTGACCCACAACCATAATCATTACCAACACAAAACATAATACGCGTTTCATATCGCATACCTCCTTTATTTATCAGTACAATCGTATCAAAATACATTCTGCTGTCAACCTTTATCGTCTTTTGCTTATTGTACAATGGATCACGCTGCGCTTCTTATTTAGAATATTTTTTGGGTTGCATATTTTTTACCCCGGTGGCAAACAATACCTGCGAACTCAAAAACAGGAGGTAAACAGATATGTATAAAAACCGTTTCATCGCCGTGGCGCTGGCGCTGTGCTGCGTACTGTCCGTCTGCACCATGGCTTATGCCGCAGAGGTGGATTGCGACAGCACTTACTGCTTCACCGCCACCGACTTTTCCGAAAGCGAGGCGCTGCGTGGTGTGTGCATCACCAAGTTGCCTGAAGCAAACACCGGTACTGTGATGCTGGGCAACCGGGTCATTCGTTCCGGCGACATTCTCACTGCCGACCAGCTGGCGCAAATGACCTTCGCCCCCCTGCGCACCCAGCAGGACCAGGACGCAGTGGTCACCTATCTGCCCATTTACGCTGACCGGGTGGAAACTTCCGCCACCATGACCATCGCCATCCGGGGCAAGCAGGACAATGCGCCGGTAGCCGAGGATTTCGCCTTGGAGACCTACAAGAATCTGCCCAATCAGGCGCAGCTGAAAGCCAATGACCCTGAGGGTGAACATCTGACCTACACCGTGGTACGGCAACCCAAGCGTGGCGAAGTGACCGTTAACGAGGACGGCAGCTTCACCTATACCCCCAAGAAAAATAAAGTGGGTGTAGATTCCTTCACCTACACCGCCGCCGACCCTGCCGGAAATGTATCCCGCGAAGCAACCGTTACCATTCAGATCCTGAAACCCACCGATAGCAAGCAGTATAAGGACACCGTCGGTCAGTCCTGCCGGTTTGCCGCCGAATGGATGCGCAATACCGGACTGTTTGTAGGCGAATCTGTAGGCAGTGAGTCCTGCTTCAATCCGGAAAAGACCGTCAGCCGTGGTGAATTTCTGACCATGGTAGTGCAACTGCTGGAGATTCCCACTGAGGAAGTATCCACCGCCGGTATTCCCACCGACACGCCCCAGTGGCTGCAGCCTTATTTGGCAGCCGCTATGCGCAGCGGTCTGACCGCTGACCTGCCGGAGAGCCTTGACGGCAGTTTCCAGGCGGATGCGCCCATCACCGGCGCAGAGGCAGCGGTGATGCTGCAAAATGTGCTGGATCTGACCGTTTCCCAGCAAATGCTGGAAGCCGTGCAGACCGGCGCTGACGACAGCCAGACAGATGTCCCCGTATGGGCAGCCAGTTCTCTGACCGCCATGGCGGATAACGGCGTATCCCTTGACGCCCAGCAGGAACTGAGCCGTGGTGCAGTTGCAGAGCTTTTGTATCAGGTTTCCCAGCTGGCAGAAGACGCTCCCGGCATGGCAGTCATTCGCATGCAGAAATAAATGATCGCCCCGTCAAAAGACGGGGCGATCTACTTATTTATCAAGTTCGATTTTAATGCACATCTTCACCTTTGAAGTACTTTTCCAAAGGTGTTTTCCGCAGCAGCACATACACGACCAGCAATATTGCCAAGTCCGGTAGCATGTATGCACCGTTATACAGCGCAGAATAGACCCACGGGGTAGCCATAGCCATGCCCAAAAAAGTTTCCGGCATATAGGCCGCCCAGACCGTTGCGCCTACCACATAATGCACCAAAAAGCGGGCGGCGCATGCCACCACTGCCGCCGGGCAGAACTTACCCCGGAACAGACCGGCTACACAAAGCGCCGTGTACGCCACAAGGTAATCGCCCAAAATACTCTGCCAGCCGATGGCGATACCACCCTCAAAGAGCATTTGCAGTGTGCCGTGGGCAAAGCACACCAGCGCCGCCGGGGCAAACCCCCACCGGATACAGAACAAGATGATGGGCAGCATGGCAAAGTCGATACTGCCGCCCCAGGGCAGCTTGTACAGTGGCAAAAAGCTTAGTATTTCCGCCACTGCGATCATGATTGCGCCCTCGGTGAGCGCCCGGATGGAATTGCGTGTGTGTTTCATAGAGATACCTCCAAAAATAAAGTATCGCATTGCAAACCCGTCCAGGTGCAATGCGATCCAAAGGAATCCCATATATGCATCTTTTCCTACGACGGTACTGACCGTATCAGGTTCACGGGTCAAGGCTACCGAGCCTAATCTCAGCCGGATGCATCCGGCCCCCCGAAGACGTATTTGTTTTGCGATCTATGGCTATTATAGCACGAAATTGCCCGGTGTCAAGCCATTTCCAAGGTCAACTGTCTGCCGCCCAAAATATGGAAGTGCAGATGATGCACGGTCTGACCTGCATCTGCGCCGCAGTTGGATACCACACGGTAGCCGCCCGTCAGACCCTCCGCCGCCGCCACCTTGGCGATCACCTCAAATATGTGCGCCACCAATGCGCTGTTTTCGCCGGTGATCTCCGCAACAGAGCCGATATGAGTCTTGGGAATTACCAAGATATGGGTAGGCGCCATGGGAGCGATATCCCGGAATGCCAGCACGCTGTCGTCCTCGTACACCTTGGTAGAGGGGATCTCCCCTGCTGCGATCTTACAAAAAATACAGTCCATAAATTTCTCCTTACAATCCCATAATACTGAACACACCGGTGCTTAATGCCGCCATAATAATGCCTGCCAGCACAACACCCAAACTGACGGAAAGCACAGTGGACTTAAAGCCCATATTCAAAAAGCTGGCGCCCAGTGTACCTGTCCATGCGCCGGTACCCGGCAGTGGAATGCCCACGAACAGCAAAAGCGCCAAAAACAGCCCGCCTCTGCCGGTGGCTTTCACCAGCTTCTGCCCTGCTTTCTCGCCCTTGACAAGAAAGAAGTTGCAAATGCCGCCGATAAGCTTCTTATCTGCGCCCCAAACCAGGAACTTCCGGGCAAAGAAGTAGATAAACGGCACTGGGAGCATATTGCCCAGTACACACACGATCAGCGCCGGGATATAAGGCAGGTCGAAGCCTACCGCATAGACCATAGCGCCACGCAGCTCGATGATCGGCACCATGGAAATGAGAAAAATGATCAAATAATGCAGCATAAGTACTCCTTTGAAGGGGGTTTTTCTTATTTTATCACAGATCTTTCTTTCAGGCAAGACAAATCGTTGCATAAAAAAAGACCGCTTCAGGCAAAACTCCATGGGGAGCAACACCCTTGCGGTCTTTTTATCCCTAATTAACCCAGCAGAAGCTTGTCGTTGGCTTCGTTGGAACCGCTGACCTTGCTAAAGAGCGTCAGCAGCTGCTCAACGGTCAGGTTCTTCTTCTCCTCGCCGGATACATCCACCACGATGTGGCCGTTGTACATCATGACCAGGCGGTTGCCGTAGGCAATGGCATCACGCATGTTGTGGGTGATCATGAGGGTGGTCAGGTTATCCTTCTCTACGATGCGCTGGGTGGCCTCCAAAACCTTAGCAGCGGTCTTGGGATCCAGAGCAGCCGTATGCTCGTCCAGCAGGAGCAGCTTGGGTTTCTGCAGCGTTGCCATCAGCAGCGTCAGCGCCTGACGCTGACCGCCGGAAAGCAGGCCCACCTTGGAGGTCATCCGGTCTTCCAGGCCCAGATCCAGAATCTTCAGCTTTTCCTTATATTCTTCACGCTCCGCCTTGGTGATGCCGGACCGGAGGGTG
>JAZRQK010000005.1:0-7240 GCA_045649665.1 Faecousia sp.
CCTCCGACTTATCCTTGCCCACCAGCGCAAGACCCATGTGACGGCAATGATCTTCAATAAAGCCGTCCAGTTCTTCCACGATGTACAGCTGATCCACGGATGCAGCAAAGTCCTTGATCTTCTGTTCGGGCATAGGCCAGATCATACCCAGCTTCATAACGGGGTACTTGTCGCCGCAGACTTCCTTCACATACTGGTAGGAAGTGGAAGAAGTGATGATGCCCATAGAATGGTCAGCACCCTCTTCGATGCGGTTGATTTCGCAAGTTTCTGCCCAGTTCTGCAGCTTCTTGGTACGCTCCTCCACGAAGGGATGGCGCATCTTGGCGTTGCCGGGCATCATAATGTACTTCTGGGGGTTCTTCTCATAGGTCTTGCTGACCTCAATGCGCTCACCGGGCTCCACAATGCTCTGGGAGTGGGAAACACGGGTGCACATTTTGATAAACACAGGGGTATCGAACTGCTCGGACAGCTCGTAAGCCAGCTTGGTGAAAGCGATGGCTTCAGCAGAGTCAGCAGGCTCCAGCATGGGAATCTTGGAGGACTTGGCATAGTGACGGGAGTCCTGCTCGTTCTGGGAAGAGTGCATACCGGCATCGTCAGCAACACCGATGACCATACCGGCATTGACACCGGTGTAGGCAATGGTAAACAGAGGGTCAGCCGCCACGTTCAAGCCCACGTGCTTCATTGCGCAGAAGCTGCGCTTGCCAGCCAGGCTTGCGCCAAAAGCAGCTTCCATAGCTACCTTCTCGTTGGGCGCCCACTCGGCATAAACTTCTTTGTAAGTGGCTACGCATTCGGTAATCTCGGTACTGGGGGTACCGGGATAACTGGATACAAAGCTACAGCCGGCCTCAAACAGGCCTCTTGCAACGGCTTCGTTGCCAAGCATCAAAACTTTCATTGCGTTATCTCCTTAAAATTTCATTTAGCCGGTGATCTGGCTTTCCACCAAACGGCCCTGGCAGTATCTCTCACGCAGCACCGGCTTTTCGATCTTGCCGGTGGGGTTTCTGGGAATCTGATCGAAAATAACCTTTCTAGGACGCTTATACCGGGGCATCGGCTCGCAGAAAGCGTTGATCTCCTCCTCTGTGCAGGTAACGCCCTCTTTCAGCTCCACGATGGCTGCGGCAATTTCGCCCAAACGGGGGTCAGGCAGACCGATCACCGCCACGTCCTTGATCTTATCAAAGCCACGGAGGAAGTCCTCGATCTGTACCGGGTACAAGTTCTCACCGCCGGAAATGACCACGTCCTTTTTCCGGTCTACCAGATAGATAAAGCCGTCTTCGTCCATCCGTGCCATATCGCCCGTCCACAGCCACTCACCCTTGAGCACCTCGTCGGTAGCCTCGGGGTTCTTGTAGTAACACAGCATAACGCCGGGACCCTTGACTGCCAGCTCGCCCACCTCGCCCTGAGGTACTTCTGCGCCGGTTTCGTCAATGATCTTGGTTTCCCACAGATAGCCGGGTTTGCCGATAGCGCCCACCTTGTGGGTATTTTCCACACCCAGATGGACACAGCCCGGGCCGATGGACTCAGAAAGTCCGTAGTTGGTATCGTACTGATGGTGGGGGAACAAATCCATCCACCGACGGATCAGGCTGGGAGGCACGGGCTGGGCGCCGATGTGCATCAACCGCCACTGATCCAAATAATAATCGTTTATATCGATCCGTCCGGACTCCACAGCGTCCAGTAGATCCTGCGCCCACGGCACCAAGAGCCAGACGATGGTGCATTTTTCCCCGGTCACTGCCCGCAAGATCCACTCCGGCTTCACACCACGCAGCAGAACTGCCTTACTGCCGGAGAGCAGAGAGCCGAACCAGTGCATTTTTGCGCCGGTGTGGTACAGCGGCGGGATACAGAGGAACACATCCTCCCGGGTCTGGCTGTGGTGGTTTTGCTCCACCATGCAAGCGCAGTTCAAAGAGCGGTGATCGTGGAGGATCGCCTTGGGGAAGCCGGTAGTACCGGAGGAGAAGTAGATCGCTGCGTGATCGTCCTCCGTCAGCGCCACGGGAGGCGCGCTGGAGGAGCAGAAACCGGTGAGCTGCATACAGTCCTCGGTATATGCCGGACCGTTTCTGCCCACAAAGAACAGCATTTTCAAAAAGTCCAGCTCCGGCTGGATGGCATCCACACGGCTGACAAATTCCGGGCCAAATACCAGCACTTCCACATCTGCCAGTTCCAGGCAGTACTTGATCTCGTCAGAAGAATAGCGGAAGTTCATAGGTACAGCGATGCAGCCGGCTTTCAGAATACCGAAATAGATGGGCAGCCACTCCAGACAGTTCATCAGCAAAATGGCCACCTTTGTGCCTTTTTGCAGACCACGACTGAGCAAAAGATTGGCAAACCGGTTTGCCCGGCGGTCAAAGTCCTTCCAGCTCATATCCCGGCGGTAAGGGGCATCGGGATTAGCGTTCTCAATCAGATTAAATTCCCGCCAGGTCAGGGCATTGTCCCGTTCCTCGGAGGGGTTGATCTCCACCAGCGCCGTATCTGCGCCGTAGAGTCGGGCATTGCGTTCCAAGTAATCCGTAATGACCATAAACAATTTTCCTTTTCTATGTAGTGATAGAGGTAGAAAAAAATCGCCCTCTGCCTATAGCAGAGGACGAGTATTACCCGTGGTACCACCTCAGTTTGCCGTCGTAAGACAGCCTCATCCGATCCTGACAGACCGTTAGCACGATATCGGGTGCCACCGTCTCCGCCTACTGCAAATTCAGCAGAGCCGCTCAGAAAGGAATTCAGCGCACACCTTCCACTGCCTCACACCAAACGGCAGCTCTCTGAACGAAGGACAGAACGCTTACTGGTTTTCGTCATAGCGTTTTATATGTACCCTATAAGAGTAACACTTTTCCTCATTAAAGTCAACGGTAATTCTGCCATAATCCACCGTTTTTTCCGTTTGTTGCTGGGTTTTTTCAGCAGTATTCGAATATCCATAGCAAGATATACAGAAATGTCTGCTGTTGTTGCATTGTGGCTGCATTTGTTATATAATATAGAATCATATATGTTCTGATTTGACGGGCAGTTTCAAATTACCTCCCACCTTGTCATTGCGAGCATAGTTGAGGAATCTACGCACTGAAAAATCGTTTAGCTGTAACGATAATGCGTAGATCCTTCGACTCGCTATGCTCGCTCAGGATGACAAGTCTTTGCGGAAGCGTTAAATCGGAAGTTGAAAGGACAACGTTATGGATTTCAAGGTTTTGGCTGTAGGCGATGTGGTGGGCGATCCCGGTATGGAGCGCATCCGGCGCTCTTTGCGGTATCTGAAGCGGCAGACAAGTGCGGATTTTGTGGTGGCCAACGGTGAAAATGCCGCAGTGCTGGGTATGCTGCCCCAGCAGGCGGAGGATATTTTTGATGCCGGCGCAGATGTGATCACCATGGGCAACCACACCTACGGCAAACGGGAGCTGGTGGACTACATGGAGGATAACCGCCGGGTGCTCCGCCCTGCCAACTACGCACCCCAATCCCCGGGTTACGGCTGGGGTGTTTACGAGACAAAAGCCGGTGATGTGGCAGTGATCGACCTGCAGGGTCGGGTGAATATGGATTACACCCCGGACAACCCCTTCCTTGCAGTGGAAAAGATTATAAAAGAGCTTGACACTAAGCTGATTTTCGTGGAAATCCATGCAGAAGCCACCTCTGAAAAGCTGGCTATGGGTTATATGCTGGACGGCAAGGTCAGCGCCCTGTGGGGTACCCACACCCATGTTCCCACCGCCGACTGGCAAATACTGCCGAAAGGCACCGGCTATGTGACAGACTTGGGCATGACCGGCCCAAAGCACTCCGTCTTGGGTATCCGCCCGGATCTGTCCATCGCCAAGTTCCGGGGCGACCTTTCCCAGCGCTATCGCTGGGCAGAGGGTGAGACCACGCTGGGCGCTGTTTTGTTTACCATTGATACAGAAACCGGCCTTTGCAAAAAGGTAGAAAGGGTAGATATTTATGATCAAGATCCTACACAGCGCTGACTGGCATCTGGATTCGCCGCTGCAGCTGCGCAATCCGGAGCAGAGCCGCTTTCTGCGGCAGGCCATGGTGCAGATCCCCGGTCAGATCACTGCCATTTGCAAGGCGCAAGGCTGTGATATGATGCTGCTTTCCGGCGATCTGTTTGACGGTGCATACGCTACCGATACCTTTCAGATTCTGAAAAAAGCCTTGGCAGATGCGGCTGTTCCCGTATTTATCGCTCCCGGCAACCACGATTATGTGGGCAGTACCAGCCCATGGCTGCGAGAAACACTGCCGGAGAATGTACATGTGTTCACCCGCCCGGTTATGGAATCGGTGGTGGTTTCGCATTTGAACTGCCGTGTCTACGGCGCAGGCTTTACCTCTATGGACTGCCCTGCCCTGCTGGCTGACTTTTCCCCGGGGGGCGACGAAGCTTATCAGATAGCTGTGCTTCACGGCGACCCCACCCAGACCAGCTCCCCCTACTGCCCTATCACTTCCCAGCAGGTGCGCAAGTCCGGGCTGGACTACCTGGCGCTGGGTCATATCCACAAGGGCGATTCTTTCTGGGAGGGCAAGACCCTTTGCGCCTGGCCGGGCTGTCCCATGGGACGTGGCTATGACGAATTGGGCGAAAAGGGTGTGTTGGTGGTGACCATCGATGAGACCGCCAGCGCAGAGTTTATTCCCTTGGACACCCCCCGTTTTTATGATTTGGAAGTTTCCGCCACAGCGGATGTGTCTGCTGTTCTGCCCCCGGTGGGTAACGAACATTTCTATCGCATCACCCTGACCGGCGAAAGCGAGCTGGTGGATCTGGACAGCTTATATGCTGCATTTTCCCGTTTTCCCAATCTGGAACTGCGGGATCACACCATGCCCCCGGTGGACATCTGGGGCAGCGCCGGTGAGGACACTTTGGAGGGTATGTACTTCAAGCGGCTGCGGGAGCTGACAGAAACCGGCGACGAGGCCACCCGGCGGCAAGCTCAGCTGGCTGCCCGGATCGCCCGGCAGATTTTAGATGGTCAGGAGGTGGTGCTGCCGTGAAAATTATCTCTATGACCGCCACCTTTGGCAAGCTGTCCCACGAAACCCTGAATTTGCAGTCGGGTCTGAATGTGATCCACGCACCCAACGAATGGGGCAAAAGTACATGGTGCGCATTTTTGTGCGCCATGCTCTACGGCATCGACACCCGGGAGCGCAACACCCTGACCACTATTGCGGACAAGGAGCGTTACGCACCTTGGTCGGGCGAGCCTATGTCCGGCAAGATCGTTCTGCAGTGGAACGGCAAGGCGATCACCATTGAGCGCCGCTCCAAAGGCCGTGTCCCTATGGGCGAATTTCAAGCCTACGAGACCGAAAGCGGTCTGCCCGTCCCACAACTGACTGCCGAAAACTGCGGCGAAGTGCTGCTGGGTGTGGAAAAAACCGTATTTTTGCGCTCCGCCTTTATCCGGCAGAGCAGTATGAGCGTATCCGCTGACGAGGCGCTGCGCCGCCGGCTGAACGCACTGGTGACCACCGGTGACGAAAACGATGCGGCGGACGAACTGGCACAAAGTCTGCGGGATCTGAAAAATAAGTGCCGGCACAACAAGACCGGTCTGCTGCCCCAGGCCGAGGCAGAGCAAAACGCTGTGACCCAAAAACTGGAACAGCTCCACACTTTGCAGGAGCAGGCTTCCAGCCTGCGTCAGCGGCAGGCAGATCTTGAGTTGCATATAAAGCTTTTGGAAAATCATCAGGCCGCTCTTGCCTACGAATCATCCAAAGAGGACTTGCAGCAGGTAGAAGCGGCAAAGCAAGCCTGCGCGCAAGCCCGGGAAGCTTACGAAGCACTGGAAAACCAGTGCGCTCAGCTCCCCACCCGGGAAACGGCGGAGGAGACCATCGTACAGCTGGAGCAGCTGCGAATTCAGCAGGAGGCTTTGCAGACAGAACCCCTGCCCCCTGCCCCGGAAAAGCCGGAGACCCCGGCAGTATTTGCCGGTATGACCCCGGAGCAGGCTGTGGCTCAGGCGCAAGCTGACGAGGCAGCCTATAAAAAACTAAGCAAGTCTGCGTCTACCCTGTTTTTGATCCTTGGCATCGTTTCTGCAGCGGCAGCGGTAATACTTGTGTTTATTCAATACCTGGCTGCGCTGCCCTGCGTAGCGGCAGCGGTGGTATTTCTGTGGCTGCGTTTGCATAACCACAAAAAGCGGCAGGCTCTGCTGGCAAAGTACCCGGGCATGCAGCCCGGCACATGGCTCGCCGCCGCCCAGAACCATCTGTGTCAGATGACACTGTATGCAGAAAAAGACGCCGCCCAACGCAAGGCGGCGGAGGAATTGGCTGACCGGAAAACGGCGCTTATGGAAAATGCCGAGCATTTCACCTACGGCTATTCTATCAGCGAATGTCTGGACGGCTGGCGGGAGACCCTCTACCTCCACGAGCAGCTGCAGCGAGCGCAGCAGAGCTATCTGCAAGCCAAAAACCATGCCGAAACGTTGGCAGCTGTAGTAAAAACCGTTGCGCCCCCTACCCAGCCGGATACCCTGACCTATTCCCAGCAGGACACCGCTCGTATGCTCAATGACACCACTGCTGAGCATCGGCAGCTGCAGCTGCGTCTGGGTCAATGCATGGGTCAGATGGAAACCTTGGGTCAGGAGGATGCGCTGCAGCGGCAGCTGGAAGCGATCCGCAGCCGGATCGCCAAGCTGGAGGACACCTACAAGGCTTTGGAATTGGCGCAAAGCGCTTTGGCGGAGACCGCCGAGGAACTGCAGCGTCGGTTCGCCCCGGTGATTGCCCAACGGGCGCAGACGCTGTTTGCCCAATTCACCGGCGACCGCTATAACCGGCTGCAGCTGACCCGGGATTTGAGCGTCCATGCCGGCGCTGCGGGCGAGGATACACTGCGCACTGCCCTTTGGCGCAGCGACGGAACAGCCGACCAGTTGTATCTGGCTCTGCGGCTGGCGGTGGCAGAGGAACTGATCCCTGCAGCGCCGCTGATACTGGACGACGCCTTTGTCCGCTTCGACGACAAACGGCTGGCAAAAGCGCTGACGGTGTTGAAAGAATACGCAGATAACCGTCAGGTCATTCTGTTCACCTGTCAGGAACGTGAGCAAAAGTTATTGTAAAATAAAAAAAGCGTGCTGTGAAAACAGCACGCTTTCTTATTATCTTAGGAATTTTCCAGTGCCAGGGTGATGGTGGTGGCATC
>JAZRQK010000006.1:0-3923 GCA_045649665.1 Faecousia sp.
TATATCCACCAGCTCATCGTCGGGGATCTGCTCGCCGTTGATCTGCATGCGTTCGTTGAAGCGGTAGATATAGGGCGAGGTGTAAAGACCCACCTTGTAACCGGCTTTGCGCAGAATGGATGCGGTCATAGAGGCGGTAGAGCCCTTGCCGTTGGTGCCGGCGATGTGGACGAACTTCAGCTTTTTCTCCGGATTGCCCATTTTTTCCAGCAGTGTCTGTGTCCGACCCAAGCCGGGGATACTGCCTTTCCAGAACACGGAATGGATATAAGCCACCGCCTCCTCCGGGGTGGTGATGGTCATATCCTTTTTCATGACCTCGGGCGGCCACAGCTTCATCTGCTCAAAGACCTTGGTCTTAAACAGCAGATACATCAGCAGCACATCCACCACCAGCACTACAGCAAACTGCACGCTGCGAGTGGTCAGGAAATACAGCAGACCCTGACGGAAAGAGTCCGCCACATTGGGGTCATAATAATAGAAGTATGCCAGCGCAGCGCTTTGATACAGCACAGAGCCGAACACCAGCGGGGGCAAAAATCCCAGCGCCAGCCGCAGCAGACCTTGCTTTTTCGTCAGCTGATTGCGATACAGACCTGCAAACACACCATACAAAATAGGCGGCAGGCTCAAAACCGGATTATAGCCGTAACCGGAAAACAGACAGCCCACCAGATCGGCAGAAAAACCGACCAAACCACCAGCCATAGGTCCAAACAGCACGCCGGCAAGATAGATCGGCACTGCCTCGATGGAGAACCGGGTGAAGGCATTGGGCATGGGAATCACCAGCCGTGCCAACACCACGCTCAAGGCCGCCAGCAAAGCACAGCTTGCCAGGGTCTTGGTTGCCATCCGTTGTTTGTGTGTAATTTTCTTTTTCATGGAAATACCTCCTTATCTGCCGGGTAGCCATAAAAAATCCCGCACCAACGGTACGGGGAGTTGATATGGCAATAACACCCAGGGGCAACTGCCCTACCGAGTATCGCTTGCATTATGGAGATCATCCAAAATGTTCAGCGGGTGCGAAGTCCTCATCGCGGACAAAGTCCTTCGTCTGTCACACAACTCCCCATTACTGACAGCACTTCACGCGAGGTCTCCTACTCTGTTCGGCAATATCATACACGATTTATCGAAAAAAGTAAATACCTTTTTGAAAAAGTTGTAAAATCCCTTTTCCGTAACCAAAAATCTTGTCATTCCGAGCGGAGTGAAACGAAGTCGAGGACTCTACGCATTATCGTAACTACCAAGCAGTCATTCGGTGCGTAGATCCTTCAGCTCGCTACGCTCGTTCAGGATGACAGAGATTTTTCGTCAACCAAAAATAATTCTCAATTATCAATTATCAATTATCAATTCTTAATTATGCCCTTTGCATTTGCTTGAAAAAGTGCTTGACAAGCGGCGTTTGTTGTGCTAATATGTGTAGGTAATAAAGAAGGCAGAACATCCGCCTCACCTCCAGCCAAGCTGCAAAGAGGTTAATATTCCCACTTCCCTTTGGGGAAACTGTGAGTATGCGGATGGTCTGTACCATCTGCTTTTTTGTTTTTATTGGAGGTGCTTACCATAGCCAAGTTAGATCATCAGCTCAACGAGCAGATCCGGGATAAGGAGATTCGTCTCATCGGCGCCGACGGTGCGCAGCTGGGCATCGTTTCCGCTGCCGAAGCCAATGCAATGGCCGAGGAGCAAGGTCTGGATCTTGTAAAGATCTCTCCCAACGCAACACCCCCCGTCTGTAAGATCATGGACTATTCCAAATTCTGCTACGATCAAAAGAAGCGTGAAAAGGATGCCCGTAAGAATCAGAAGGTGGTGGAGATCAAGGAGATCCGCATGAGCCCCAGTATCGACACCAACGACCTGAACACCAAGATCAAAGCCGCCCTGAAGTTTTTGGGCGACGGCAACCGTGTCAAGGTCAGCGTCCGCTTCCGCGGCCGTGAAATGGCGCACACCAATATCGGCGAAAAGCTGCTGATGGATTTTGCCGCGGCTTGCGCAGAAATCGCAACCATGGACAAAAATCCCAAGCTGGAAGGTCGCTTTATGGCGATGTTCCTCGTCCCCAAGAACAATAAATAATACGAAAGAAACGGAAGGAGATATTATCATGCCCAAGTTGAAAACCCACAGCGGCGCTAAGAAGAGATTTAACCTCACCAAGTCCGGTAAGGTCAAGAGAGCCCGCGCATACAAGAGCCACATCCTCACCAAGAAGGATACCAAGCGTACCCGTCGTCTTCGCACCACTGCTTATGCTGACGTTACCAATGTCGCAACAGTGAAGAAGATGATTCCCTACAAATAAGAGAAGGAGGATGTAAGAAATGGCAAGAGTTAAGGGCGCAATGATGACGCGCAAGAGAAGAAATGCTACCCTGAAGCTGGCAAAGGGCTACTGGGGTTCTAAGTCTAAGCACTTTAAGATGGCTAAGCAGGCCGTGATGAAGTCCGGCAACTACGCTTTCGTCGGCCGTAAGCTGAAGAAGCGTGACTACCGCAGACTGTGGATCACCCGTCTGTCCGCTGCTGTTAAGCCCTACGGTCTGAACTACTCCACCTTCATGAACGGTATCAAGAAGGCTGGCATCGAGATGAACCGTAAGAGCCTGTCCGAGATGGCTATTCAGGACACTGCTGCTTTCGCAGCTCTGGTCGAGAAGGTCAAGGGCGCACTGTAAAAAGCGAAATAAACGCTCCGTTGGGAACTTCCCAACGGAGCATTTTATTTTGTTCTTAGTAATCCCCAACATTTGACTTGTCATTGCGAGGGGGAGCGATGGAAGCGCCGCCGGTGGCGGAGTCAAGCGACCTGAGCGAGTGGCCGGGAATCTACGCACCGAAAACTACTTCGCAATAACGATAATGCGTAGATCCCTCGATGCGCCTGCGGCTTACTCGGGATGACAGCGTTGAGGTATTCTTAATTCTTAATTCTTAATTCTTAATTCTTAATTCTTAATTTTTAATTTCAAACTGGGATTCGATCCTTACTTCCTCCCCGGTGATGGGGTGGATAAATTCCAGCCGTTTGGCGCATAGCTGCTGGGTGCGAAAACCCCGGTCTGATGAATATGCTTTGGACGCATCACTGCCGTACTGGGGGTCGCCCACAATAGGAAATCCCATATAGGCGCAGTGGACACGGAGCTGGTGCGTCCGCCCGGTCACCGGTGTTAGCGCCAGCCGGCTGATGCCGTTTTCACTGCCCAGCACCCGGTACTTGGTCACAGAAGGCTTGCCCTCTTGGTTTACATAACGCAACAAACTGGGCAAGGGTCGCCGGGCGATGGGCGCATCAATGACCCCCTCTGCCCTCTGCGGAACACCATAGACCAAGCCGTGATAGGTCTTTTTTATATCCGTCTTTTCCGACAGCAGGGCATGGACATGGGAATTCTTTGCCAGCAGCACCACCCCAAAGGTGTCCCGATCCAGCCGGGTCAACGGGTGAAAGGCGCACTGCTGCCCGGTGGTCTGATAATGGAACAGCACCCGGTTTGCCAGCGTGCCGGTCATAGTGGCCCGGGAAGGGTGAATGAGCATGCCCGCCGGCTTGTCCACCGCCAGAATATAACCATCCTCATATAAGATGGTCAGCGCCCCGTCCTCCGCCGGATAATCCGGTGTGGGCTCATCCAGCATGACAGCCACCACATCCCCCGGCTGCACCGGGTAATCTGTGTGCCGAGGCTCGCCGTTGACCAGCAGTTTATCCTGCCACTTCAGCCGGTTCATCAGTCCGGTGGTCAGAAACATATCCTCCTTGAGAACCGCCGACAGCCGTGCTGCCCGACAGGCAGTGTAGGTCAGGTTCATTTGCCTTGCTCCTTGATGTAATCGTCCAGAACCTCCGCCGCCAGCATCACCAGCCGCACGCAGGGACGCTGCTTGTAAAATTCCGC
>JAZRQK010000007.1:0-46728 GCA_045649665.1 Faecousia sp.
CACCAACGCCGGTGTCCCGGCAGATAACTATGCTTTCTGCACCATCGACCCCAACGTGGGTGTGGTGTCCGTTCCTGACGAGCGGCTGGACTGGCTCAGTGATTTCCATCAGCCGAAGAAGACCACTCCCGCTGTCATTGAGTTTGTGGACATCGCCGGTCTCGTGAAGGGTGCATCCAAGGGCGAAGGTCTGGGCAACAAGTTCCTCAGCAACATCCGCACCACCGATGCCATCGTCCACGTGGTGAGATGCTTTGAAGATTCCAACGTCACCCATGTGGAGGGTAGCACCGATCCCCTGCGGGATATCGACATCATCAATCTGGAGCTGGTCATGGCCGACATCGAGATGGTGGAACGCCGGATCGATAAAGCTCAGAAAGCCATGAAGGGCGGCGACAAGAAGTTCGCCCGGGAAGTGGAGCTGTTTACCGGTCTGCTGGCTCATGTGAACGAGGGCAAGCTGGCCCGCACCTATACCGACGATGCAGACGATCTGGCACTCATCGCCACCTCCGATCTGCTGACGCTGAAAAAGACCATCTATGTTGCCAATCTGGCAGAGTCCGAGATCAACGAGCCGGAGAGCACCCGCCACTACATGGCCGTCAAGGCCTTGGCTGCAGAAGAAGGCAGCCAGCTGCTGCCCATCTGCGCCAAGCTGGAGGCTGACATTGCCGAGCTGGACGATCCCGAAGAAAAGGCCATGTTCATGGAGGAGCTGGGCGTCAACGAATCCGGCCTGGACCGGCTGATCAAAGCCAGCTACGCACTGCTGGGCCTCATCTCCTTCCTGACCGCAGGCAGCGATGAGTGCCGCGCCTGGACCATCAAGCGCGGCACCAAGGCTCCCCAGGCCGCCGGCAAGATCCACACCGACTTTGAGCGTGGCTTCATCCGGGCCGAAGTCATCGCATTTGAGGATCTGAAGGGATTTGGCACCATGGCCAACGCCAAGGCCCAGGGTAAGGTCCGCAGCGAAGGCAAGGAATATGTGATGAAGGACGGCGACATCGTCAACTTCCTGTTCAATGTATAAAAATATCTGGGAACGGTCTAAGCCGTTCCCCGTTTTTTATTTTGCACGAAGCTGCCAAAATGCCACTGCGCTGGCGGCCGCTACATTCAGTGAATCCACACCGTGATACATAGGAATTTTCACCGTATAGTCGCACTGGGAAATGGTGGTATCGGCCAAGCCGTCACCTTCTGTTCCCAGCACGATGGCAAGCTTATCCACCGCCTGCAGCCGTTCATCCTCAATAGACAGCGAATCATCGGTCAGCGCCATAGCGGCGGTTTGAAAACCGTGCTGCTTTAACACCTCCTGCCAGTTATCCGGCAGAAAGGTCCACGGTACTTGAAATACTGTACCCATACTCACCCGGGCAGACCGGCGATACAGCGGGTCGCTGCAGCCGGGGGTCAGCACCACAGCATCCATGCCCAGCGCCGCTGCGCTGCGGAAAATTGCGCCGATGTTAGTGGGGTTCATGACCTCCTCAAGCACTGCGATCCGTTTGGCATTTTTCAGGGTCTGCGCCACTGTTGGCAGCGGTGTGCGCCGCATGGCGCAAAGCAGTCCACGGGTCAGGCGATAGCCGGTAAGCTGGGTCAGCACATCCATTTGCGCCGTGTACACCGGCACATCACCGCACCGGTCAATAGCATCCTTTGCCTCCCCCACCATCCGGCTCTCCTCCACCAAAATGGACACCGGGGTATAGCCGGCATCCAGCGCACGCAGGATCACCTTGGGACTTTCCGCAATAAACATGGCATTACTGGGATCAAACCGGTTCATTAGCTGGGCTTCCGTCAGCCGGGCGTAAATATCCAGCGCCGGATCAGAAAAATCGGTTATGTGAATCAAATTGGGCATATGGTTTCTCCCTAAAGTGTTTTTCTCATTATAATTCTTATCCCTCGGAAAGTCAAACGGAGCAGGTTATCCTGCTCCGTTTTGATTACTGCTGATTAGCCAGCTTTTCTCTTTTTAATGTGGTCAGCAGTTCCGGGTACAACTGGCAGCTCATACCGCCATCCACCGGCAGTTCCACACCGGTGATATTCTTGGACAGGTCTGTGCCCAAAAAGTAAGCGGCATTGGCAATATCCTGATAGTCAGAAATGTCGCCAATGGGGGTCAGTTCGCCGTTAACGATCTGCTTGTTGCCCATGCTTTTCCAACGCTCGGTCTTGATCGTGCCGGGCAGCACCGCATTACAGCGGATACCGAAGCGACCCAGATCCAGCGCCAGCGCCTTGACCAACGCATTGATGCCGCCCTTGCTGGCGCAATATGCGGCACGGTTGGGAATGGAACGATAGGCAGTGTTGGAGCCGATAAACACCAGCGCACCCTTGCCCTGCTCCTTCATGCGGATAGCAGCCTGACGAGCGATCATAAAGTTCCAGACCAGATTGGTTTCAAATACTTGCTGGAATTCCTCTACGGACTGGGTAAAGAAGTCCAAACCCTTCGCCGGGTCTGTGCCGTAACCCAAGTCAGCGGCATTGAACACCACCGTTTCCACAAAGCAATCGTTTGCATCGATGTCCGCAAAGATCTCCTTGATGCGCTCCTCGTCACGAATGCCCAAAGCATAACCCTTGGCGAATACACCGTAGTCCTTGCTGATATTCTGGGCAGCTTCCTGCGCCTTGTCCTCGGTACGGCTGGTGATGATCACGCTGTAGCCGTCCTTGGCAAAGGTTTCGGCTATGGTATAGCCGGTACCGGCAGCTGCGCCGGTAACAAATACAGTCTTTTTCATGGCATTACCTCAGAAGTAGAACTTGGATTCCGGGGGACGAATATCCGTCAGCGCACCGGTGTAGTGCCGCAGATAGTGGGGCTCATAGGGATGCGCCAGGCAGGCTTCCTCGTTGATTTCGATGCCGATACCCGGCTTGTCGGGAATGTAGATGTAGCCGTCCTCGTAACGCAGATCCTCGTTGGTCACCTCCGAGCGCCAAGGCACATCGGAGTACATGATCTCCAAAATAGAGAAGTTGGTACAGCAACCGGCCAGCTGCAGCGTTGCAGCGTTTGCCACCGGACCGGAGGGGTTGTGGGGAGCAAAGCCGGTGTAATGGGTTTGTGCCACTGCGGAGATCTTTTTCAGCTCCATGATACCGCCGGCATGGCTGATATCCGGCTGGATAAAGTCTGCCGCACGGAGCTCAAACATTTCCTTATACTGCTGCAGGTTGTACAGCCGCTCGCCGGCAGAGATCGCCACGGGGGACTTGTCACGCACAGCCTTCAGCGCCTGCAAATTATCCGGGGGTACGGGCTCTTCAAAGAACATGGGCTTGAACTGCTCCAGCTCCTTGGCGATCTTGATACCGGTGTTGACATTGAATCTGCCGTGACCTTCGATCAGCAGGTCGACTTCGTTGCCCACTGCCTCACGGACTGCCGCTACGCAACGCAGGGCAATATCCAGATCCTTATTGGAAATCTCCATATAGGACTTGCCGAAAGGATCCCACTTCATAGCGGTAACACCACGCTGCACAGCGATCCGTGCCTTTTCGCCAAATTCCTCAGGTGTTTTCGCACCGGCAAACCAGCCATTGACGTAGATACGCACCTTGTCCATGGTCTTGCCGCCCAACAGCTTGTACACGGGAACATTCAGAGATTTACCCAAAATATCCCACAGCGCAACTTCTATAGCGGAAATCGCACTCATCAGCACCGGGCCGCAGCGCCAGTAGGAGTCACGGTACAGTTCGTGGGTGATCTTCTCAATGTTGGTGGGGTCTTTACCCAGCAAGGCATCCTTGATGTGCTCCACTGCGCCCACCAGTGCCTTTTCCTTATACTCCAAAGTAGCCTCGCCAACACCGTCGATACCCTCGTCGGTATAGACCTTGACGAATGCCCAGTTGGTACGGAAGCAATCAACAACAAAGGTTTTAATATCAATAATTTTCATACTTAAAACTCCATTTCCTTATAAACTTCCGGAACAATTTTGTTTTCAAGGGGGAATTGGTTGGCATCGATACTATCAAACATGCCCACATGGATCGGCACTGCCACCTTCGCGCCGCAAGCTGCAGCAAACCGGGCAGCATCAGTCATATTCATGTTGTTGCCTGCGCCGTTCACCGGCAGGAATATCGCATCGATATTTTCCGGCAGCTGACCAAAAATCTTGTGGCTATACAGCGTATCGCCGGTGATGTAAATGCACTTGCCCTCAGCCTCGATCACCACGCCGATGGCATGGTCATCAGAATGGACTGCGGTCACAGCCGTAAATCGCACATCACCCTCTGTCCACTGAGTACCACGGTCAAACAGCACATAGTTATGCTCGCCGCCGAACTGCCGTGCCTTTTGCCAGCAAGTACCCGGCGCCAGCACCAGCATATTGCCGGGCTTTTCCAAATAACGGGGCGCAGTTTCCGGATCGTAGTGGTCAATATGGTCATGGGTAAACACCAGTATATCCGGGGTAATGTCCAGAAAACTTTTATCCAGAGGTGTGCGGCGGTGCTTTGTGGGATTCAGGCTGCCGGCATAATCCGACAGATACGGATCCACGATGATGGTTTTTCCGCAGGTCTTAATCAGCAAACCCGCTTGTCCAATCCATGTGATTTTCATACAATCCCTCCTAGGTATTGCATTATTTTTTAATATTTGATATAATGTATGTAATTCTATTTAGAAATCTTATTTTGGAGGTGCAGTTATGAACTGTCCCTACTTTACTGTTTCAGAGTTTGGTGTTTTTGATTCCAAGGTCAAATTCCCAAGAACCATAGTCACACCGGAGCGTCCGGTTACAGAATATGAGTTGGAACTTTACACCGCAGACAACCCGGGAAACGCTTGGATCGACGGTACCTGGTATCCCCTGAAGCACGGCTCTCTCATCTGCGCCAAACCCGGGCAGATCCGGAAAAGCCGGCTGCATTTTAAGTGCCACTATATCCATCTGCAAACAGCCGATTCTGCACTGCGGGAATTGCTCAATGCTATTCCCGCCCATTTCATGCTGTGGCAGCTGCAGGAGCCGGTGCAGATATTCCACGAAATGCTCACGATCCAATCCACCGAGTTGATCGAGGACAGAGTGCTGCTGGAAAGCTGCGTATGCAGACTGATCCACACCTTGTCCAAGTACCGCGCTGCCCCTGACGGCAGCAACAACACCATGTTCTCCCATCAGAAAGAACTGCTTGGTGTTGAGCAGTATATCCGGGAAAATCTGGCAGAGGACTTAACCTTAGGCGAGCTTGCCAAACGCTGCAGTCTCAGCCCCGGCTATTTCCACAGTCTGTTCTCCCAGTACTTTCACAAGACACCGGCGCAATTTATCATCGATTGCCGTATCTCTGCGGCAAAAGCCGGATTGGTGGAGGACGAGTGCAACCTAAGCGACTTGGCGATGCGCTGCGGTTTTTCCTCGCTATCCTACTTCTGCAGCAAATTTAAGCAGATCACCGGCGTAACACCGATGCAATATCGTAGGGAGATGCTGGGCAGATTGAAAGTTTGACAATAGGGAACGCTGATGCGTTCCCTATCTTTATTTTTTGTAGTGAACCAACAGATAGGAGCACTTCTCCGGCAGGGAGATGGTGCAGCCACCCTCGGTCTGGGTAACGGCAGCGCCCTCGGGGTTGAAGGGTGTGTATACTTCCGGAATACCCTTGGCAGACAGCTTCAGCGTCCGCTCCACGTCCAGCGGCTCAACCAGATTGATGTAATTGACACGGCTTCTGTGGTAACGGATTTCGTCCAGATGATGGTCGATGTCCGTGTGGTAGTTGGTTGCAATAAAGTGCAAGGTGATGCCCTTATCGCTTTCAAAGGCAGTAATACAGTAGCCACCGCCGTCCTTGACCTCAACGGGCATCTGGTTGCCGTACTTCCGGCAATTTTCCACGATCACATCGTTCAGCGCTCGGCTGCTGGTACGGAAGGGATGATACAAAACGCCTTCCTCTACCTCTACCCACTTGTCCTCATTCTCAAACAGAGGCAGCGGCGCAAGCTTCCACTTGGACGGTTGTGTCCACACGCCGTCACGAATGGTGTTAAAGAAGTTCTCCGGCTCTACGCCGGGCTTGCTGGGATACTGATAGTTATGCTTACAGCCGGGGAAACCACTGGGACCGGTGATCACCAGTCTGCCGCCGTTGCGAGTATATGTACGGGCAGCGGCAATTTCCTCCGTTGTCATCGCCAGGGGGCTGGGCACAAGCACCAGCGGATATTTGGTTGCATCCTTGGGGAACTTGAAAATGGTATGGGGGCTGATACCCTCCAGGAACAGCACCTTCAGTGTGCCGCTGTAGTCCTTGCTGTAGCCATCATACACACAGCCAAAATAGGTGTGCTTCTGGGTCTCATTGGAGAAGTAGATCGCCACCTGACCTACCTGTTCACCTTCAAACAGGTCGTAATGTTCCTTTTCGAAAGTAAATGCCTTTTTGATGACATCCTCTTCCTCGGGCAAGGTCTTAAGGATCGCGTTGGGCAGACCCAGACGGCGCTTCAAAGTAGAGAAGTGGCAGTCTGCGCCCAAAGTTCTGTTCACTGCCCAAATAATATTGGCAGTGGGCTCGGTAAAGCCGTAACCGGTGCCGTAACAGCCGGCATTGTGCTCACGGGCGCAAGCCAGGTGATGAGATGCGCTGACCAATCGCTCGCTGACGGAGATATTGGCAGTCACCGGGTCATCCTTATACGGAGGTGTATTGCCGGAGAATTCCAGGTTCACATAGTTGTTGCCCTGCAGGAAATCCTCTGCATTGGACGCAATATCCACCGCACCGGCGCTGGCGCTGCTTGCGCCGCAAGCCATCAGATGGAAATTCTCCGGCACAACTTCACGCAGACCCTTGTAGAAGCCGGCGGTAGAATCAAACCGCAGATCGACCCAGTGCTTCCATGCGGGATTGTCCCAGTTGCCCCAGAAGTTGGTGTCCTGAATGGGCGGCAGGTCGATGCCTGCACGATTTTTCAGTTCCTCACGGCAGTAGCGGCAGCCACAAGCGTGGAAGCTTCTGTAGTACATCGCATCGTCAGCCATAATGCCGGTGATACCGGTATCTTTGATCAGATTCTTGGCATAGTCATAGTAAGCCTCACGGAACTCGGGATTGCGATGGCAGAAGCCCTCGCCGGCATACTGGGGGAAAAACAGCGGCTCGCCATTCTTTACATCGATCATACGCCAATCATTCAGACGCTTACCCTTGTACTCCCAGTTCTCGGCAGCCTCTCTGGAGGGAGAAAACGGGATATGGGGACCGCTGTGCTGCATAACACGGCGCATTTCCTCCACGGAGCTATAGCGGTGGATCAGGTTAACAGAGTGATGGTCGATCAGCTCGATATCATACTGTTTCAGCTCTTGCGCCACCGTTGCCAGGTAGTCGTGCAAAATGGTGAAGAAGGGCATATAGTCCCAACGGAAATGGCAGCCGAAAATCACTGCCGTGCTGATATTCGCCTGGGCATACTTCTCTGCCTTGCGCTTGATAAAATCCATGCTGTCGGGGTTCGGCCAATGCAAATCCTCCCAGTGGATCCACCAGTTTGTCATACGTTTTCTTTCCATAAAATCCGCCTCCCGGTGTTTTCCTTAATTATACATACATGTATGCATATTCGTCAAGAAAATTAGAAGATTTCTAAATATCTGGTCAATAAATTGATATCGTTTCTCTATATTTTATAATAATCACCACTGATATGCGCTAAAAAAACGGATGCCCGGCAAGGCATCCGTTTTATTTGCGTTAATGACCTTTGCGCAACCGGTTTACAAGAATACCCGCCGCCAGGCCGATCAGGCCACCGGTGAGCATACCGCTGATCAGCAGTACCGGCAAATAAAGCGCCACTTCCGCCGTCTGTGTCCAAAGGCAAGCAGCCAAAATCTGTCCTACATTATGCAGGATACCGCCCACAATACTGACGGTGATCACCGAGAACCAATTTGTCTTTTTCAGCAGAATCATACCCAGCATACTCAGCGCTGCCCCTGCAAGACTGAAGGTCAGCACCTGCAGGTTGCCAAACAGCAGTGACACCAGAAATACACGGACAAAGCTAACAGCGATGGCCTCTTTCGTGCCGATCCGGTACAAAAGAAACACAATGGCAATATTGGGAAGTCCCACTTTAATGCCGGGGATCGCTACCAGAGCCGGTATCTGGCTCTCCACAAAGGACAAGATCATCGCAAGGGCAGTGAATAATCCTAGGTGGGCTATTTTCTTTGCCTTCACGATCATCGCTCCTTTCTGTTTAACTGACCAGTTCGATGGGGCTATCCTCTGCGCCGTAAACAGTGACGGTCAATCGGTTGGGCAGACAGGTAATAGTCTCGCCGGTCTGGTCGATCTTTCCCTGCTTTACGCACAGATGATCCGGGCAGTTGGCCTCTGTCAGAAACGCCTTGCCATCACGGATGCACAGAATGTTGGTGCCGCCGTTGAGGGGGTATTCTCCATCCTCACCCAGAGAATAGGTCGCCACCTGCTCACCGTCCACCCGGACAATGACATAAGCGCCTTCCTCTTTTGTCAAGAACACCGCTAAGCACACTGCGGCGATCACCGCCGCAATGATACCCAGCAACATAAAATCCCGTTTATGCATCAGAACTTAAACTGCAGCGCCAACAGCGCCAGCACGATCATGCCGGCAGTCAGCAAAGAAATGGGCAAGCCACGCAACGGCGCAGGAACAGCCTCCTCGTCGATGCTGAAAATACGGAGCTTGCTATACAGCGTCATGGACAGCATAAAGCCGATACCCACAGCTGCGGCAGTCAGCACCGCTGTGCCGAATTCCAGACCTGCGGTATTGACGCACAGACCCAGCACTGCGCCGCTGATAGCCAGCTTAGCCAGATCAGCCTTGCAGCAGCAGTTCTTGCAAGCCACATACACCAGCTGCATCACGGCCATCAGCACCACCACAAACGCCATAGTCTGCAGGTAGGAAACGCTTGCCAGCAGGTAGGTGTTCAGTGGCCAGCAGATCAGCGTGCAAAGCACCATGATCACGGTGGTGCCAAGACCCAGCAGCAAGGACTTCTTGGTGCTGTAGGCTTTTTCTACTACAGCGCCGGTGCCCAGCATATTCAGAAATGCATAGTTATTGGAGAGGATACCTGCCAAGAGAATTCCAAAAATGATCTTCATAATCAGTTATCCTCCTTTTCTTCGTTCAGTCCGGTGAGCTTATTGATTACTGCCAGAACGATAGCCAGCACCAGATAGCCGCCGAAAGCGCCTGCCAGTGTGGATATCTTATAGTTCTGCAGGAAAGCGATGGGCTGACCGAAAATCGCAGCGCTGCCCAGCACTTCACGAATCAATGCGCTGACCACCATGATCACTGCAAAGAATACACCGGTAACCAGCGCATTCTGCACGGAGCTGTCCTGCTCCTGCTGGCCAAGCGCCACCAGGCTGACAGACAGTGCTGCCAGCTGCACACCCAGCACCTCCACAGCTGCCGGGAAAAATGCCTGCAGCAGCATGGTGCAGATGGATGTAAAGCCGGTAACCACCAGCAGATAAGCCGGCAGTTTGGCATAGGCAGGAATCACCTTGCCCAGCAGCCTCATAACCAAAACGGACAGCAACAAAGAAACCAGCACCGCTGCGCCCATACCCAGCGCAGCGCGCAGGTCAGAGCCGGCGACCATAATAAAGCCAACACCGATCACCAGCAGTGCAGAAGGCATGCCCTTCAAAAGATTTGCGATCTTTTTCATTATTGGTCGCCTCCCTTCACGATGCTGTCAAAGGATGCAAAGGCATCGCTGACAGCTTCCTTCATAGCGTTAGATGTCATGGTAGCAGTTGCGATCATCGCCTGCTCACCGGTAAAGGCCTCGGAAGTCAGGCCGACAAAGCCGTCTCTGTAAGTAGCCTTATCCATGCCGCCAAAGCCGTTAAAGTACTCTTCTTCAAAAATAAAGGTCTTGGCATCCAGCTTTGCGATTGCGCCGTTTTCGTCAATGACGATGTAGATGTCCATCTGATCGAAGCCGATGGGTCTTACGGTAAAGCCGTAGTGCATCACACCGTCCACAGAGAATTGGACCGCAGCAGCCACATTGTTAAAGGTGTCCAGCTCCAGCGCAGAATACATCTGCGCCTGCTCGCCGGTCATTTTCTGCAGCTTCTTGGTCAGATCCTCTGCATAACTCTTCTGCTCTGCCTTGGCAGCAGCCTTTGCCTCGTCTGCCAATGCACTGTGATCAGCAGTTACATCTGCGCCGGTCACATCGAACACCTTGCAGCCGCCGGTTGCATTGACCAGCGCCAGGAAGGATGTATCGCCCTCGGTCATAATATAGGCAAAGCCGGCATCATTTTCCGCCTTCATCGCCTTGACGATGTTGCCGGAAGCAGTGGCATCCACCAGCTTGGTAAAGCCGGTAGCCACAGTAGAGATCAACTCTGTCAGCACCTGATCGTCGGACTTCTTGCCCTCGGCGATCATTTCATTGGCGATCAGCACACCCATAGCTTCCTCAACTGCTTTCTTAAATGCAGTGGAGGAGAAGGTAGAGCCAGCCACGATGCCCACATCTGCCAGCGCAGAATCCTTACCCACATAAGTGCTCAGATAGCTGGGGTCTTTTGCCCGGAAGTCAAATCCGGCGGTATCGTTATAAGAATCGATCTGCACACCGCTGATCTTGCCATCGGCAGAAACACCAATGGTGATCTGCATAGGTGCGGTAGAATACTGGGATTCTGCGGTGCAGCTGATGGCGAAGCCCATACCGTTGGCTTCCTTGTAGATCGCCACAACGCTGGCAGGAACATCGGTCAGTGCACCGGGGTTTTCTGCGCTGTAGATCAGCGCATCACCGCCAAAGCTTGCGCCCTCGGGCATAACCGCCAGCAGAGGCGCAAACACTGCGCCGGCATTATTGGCCTCGATTACCGGGCCGGTAACAAAATTCAAGCCGAACATAGCGCCGCCAAATACAGCAAGGATCACCAGCAACACTACGACAGTTTTCAAACTTTTCATCATTTGATACCTCCCAGTGTTTTTCTCTTGGTCAGTTCAGAAATGAAGGGAGTCAGCAGGTTCATGGTCAGAATGGCGATGGATACGCCCTCGGGGTACATACCAAACTGACGGATGGCAAAGGTCAGCAGACCACAGCCAACGCAGAATACCACACGACCGGAATTGGTGACCGGGGTGGTGACATAGTCAGTGGCCATGAAAATCGCACCCAGCAGCAGACCGCCTGCCAGCACGTGCTGCAGCGCAAAAGCTGCGTTAAAGCCACCGAACAGGAAGTAGCAAATAAACACGGTTGCCACATAGGAAACCGGCACAAACCACTTAATGACCTTACGCACTACCAGATAGGCAAAGCCGATGAGCAATGCGATGGCGCAGGTTTCACCAATGGTGCCGCCGTGCAGACCCAGCAGCAGATTCAGCATAGAGGGCGCTTCTGCCGCTGCCACCTCTGCGCCCTGATTCAGGGCAGCCAAGGGGGTTGCGGAGGTAGTCAGCTCCACCACAGTGGGATTGGAAACTGCGCCTACAGCTGCAAAGGTCAGCAGCATAAACACACGGGCAGCGATGGCAGGGTTGACGATATTTTTACCCAAACCACCGAACAGGCACTTGACCACTACGATAGCAAACACAGAGCCGATAACACACTGCCACAACGGAACAGCTGTGCCCAGATTCAGCGCCAGCAGCAAGCCGGTGACTACTGCAGAGAAGTCGCCAACGGTCTGCTTTTTATGCAAACACATATTGAACAAATACTCAGAAAGTACAGCCGATGCCACACAGGTCAGAATGATCAGCAGCGCCTGAATACCAAAGATCACCACGCCGGCGATTGCCGCAGGCAGCAATGCGATGGTAACATCCAACATAATGTTGGCGGTAAAGCCGCCCTTCTGGTGGATATGCGGTGCGGGAGAAATATGCAGTTTACTCATTACTTGGCACCTCCCACTTTCTCTTTTTGCGCCGCTGCATAGTTTTTCAGGAAGGACTTTGCCTTCTGATTCTGCTGCAGCAAGGGACGGTTTGCAGGACATACGAAGGAGCAGCAGCCGCAGTCTACACACTGACGCACGCCGCTATCCAGCAGCAACGCTGCCTTGGTGTCCTCGTCCTTAATTTTCATACCACGGCTGACCTTGCAGATGTCAATACCCACGGGGCATTTCTCAGAACAACGGCCGCAGTTGATACAAGCGGTCTCCTCGGGCAGCTTGGCAGTCTTTTCGTCAAAGACCAGCACAGCGTTGGAGACCTTGACGATGGGATCGTCCACGGAGCAGATAGCGCTGCCGTTCATAGGACCGCCAACTACCACCTTGCCGGGCTCTGCTTTCAGACCAGTGATTTTCAGCAATTCGCTGATCCGGGTACCGATGGGAGCGATCAGGTTCATAGGTTTCTCAACAGCAGGACCGTCCACAGTGACGATACGCTCTACCAGAGGCATACCGGTGTTCAGATGCTCCGCCATTTTTGCCAGAGAGGAGACATTGACGATCAGTGCGCCAAAGGAGGGGAAACGCTTGCCTGCCACAGCCACACGACCGGTAGCATTATACAGCATCACCTGCTTTGCGCCTTGGGGATAGATGGTTTTCAGTTCGTGGACTACTACATAGTCCTTATCGGCGAAGGTCTTTTTCAGCACCTCGATGGCATCTGCCTTGTTCTTTTCCACGCAGATCTTGAACACAGCATCGCTCAGATACTGGCTCATGTACTTACGCAGATATTCGATGCCGTCAGCGATCAGCTCCGGATGCGCCAGCATCATACGATGGTCGCTGGTGATATAAGGTTCGCACTCTGCCGCATTGATCAGCACAGTGTCCACCTTGTAATCCGGATTGGTGGCCTCGTTGAACTTTGCCCACAGCGGGAACGCTGCGCCGCCCAGACCAACCACACCACCTGCACGAATCGCCTGCAGGAAGCTGTCGCAATCTGTAAATTCCGGGACTTTGACCTCCTCGGAAACTTCCATTTTGCCGTCACTTTCAATGCGGATCGCCATTGTTCCCTTGCCGTTGGCAGTTGCCATGGGGGCGATCTCCACCACTGTACCGGAAACCGTTGCATGTACGGGAGAGGAGAATCTGCCCTCCTCACGGGCGATGAGCTGACCGACCTTCACATGGTCGCCAACTTTTACGATGGGCTCTGCATCGTTGCCCGAGTGCATATTCATGGGCAGCAGAACCTCGGCAGGTGTTTCGATCCGCACCGGATCGCAGGCTGCCGTATGCTTGTTATGCGGCACATGCAAGGATGAAATATCTTTTTTCAAAACCGTTACTCCTTCCATCGGAATCTTTTTTATGTGTTTGAGGAAATATCTTGTGGGGACAATTTGGAAAAACCTTCCGTGCGGTACTGCGTGCCGTCTGCGGTGATCCACAGAACCTCCACATTGCCGATTTCCGCCACCAGCGCTGCGCCATCCTCGTAGGACATAGCAAACAGCGCAGTAGACAGTGCGTCCGCCAGACCGCTGTCCGGGGTGATTACCGTGATGGCGCTGAAATAGTCGGCCGGCATCCAGGTGTCCTTATCGATAATATGATGATAGCGTGTTCCGTCTACGGTGAAATACCGCTCGTAATCACCGGAGGTCACACAAGAGGTATCGGCGATGGTCATGGACAGCACATAGTGTTCCGGATCCAGAGGATCTTTCACGCCGGTTGCCCAGCCCGTGCCGTCAGGCTTTGTGCCAATGGTGCGGATATTACCGCCGATATTCAGCACATAGCCATCAGCGCCGATGCTTTTCAAATATTGCGCCGCCTTTTCTGTAGCATAACCCTTGCCCAAAGCGCCTACATCAATAGACGCTTCCGGATCGCTGATGCGGACGGTTTGCGCCTGCACATCGATCTCCAATGCGGAAAACGCAGTATGCTCCGCCGCTGCTTCCAATTCCTCACGGGTGGGAATACGGGCATTTTCCGGGTCTTCCCCGGCAGCGGTGCGGCAATCATGCCAAAGCCGCAGCACAGAGCCCATCATTACATTCATTTCACCGTGGGTTGTTTCCTGCAACTGCTGGGCATATAACAAAAAGTCGATGAGTTCCTCATCAACCTTCACTGCTTCTCCGCCGGCGTTTTTATTGACGGTGCAAAGGTTATTGACGCCGGAATATTCATAGTAAATATCAAAGAGCCGGTGATACCGTTCCAGCACCTTTGATGCAGCTTCTGCATTGGCCTCAAATGCATCGTCTGAGTCGCCTGCATAGCTATAAATATAGGACACGGTATCAAAAAAATTGTAGTAGACCATGCCCTTTGGTTGTGCCTTATTGGCAGTTTTAGGGCAGCCCGTCATAAAGACGAGCAGCCCCAAAACCACGTACAGGCAGGATAAAGATTTGAAACGCTTCAACTTCTTTCTCCTGACAAATTATTTAATTATCTTGCGTTGGAAGCAGCCTGTGCAACAACAGCGCAGATGTCGGTGATCTGCATGGTGCAGCCAGCGGACAGCAGAGCCTCATCAGCAGAGATCAGGTGTGCATTTACTTCCTTGGTCTCCATAGCAGCGATCTCAGCGCCGGTCATACCAACAACATGCTTGGAGAAAGCCTCGGACTGGATGTACCACTCCTTGACAGTGCCGCCCTCAACATTGGGCTGGCCGAACTTAGCCATGTTGTAGTCTTCCTTCAGCTCACGCTTGGTGCCCACGAAAGTGGTGTCGCCGATCTCACCTGCTGCGGTGATAGCGATCTTGGGCTGGATAGCGTCGTTCAGGGTAGCCAGGACCTTGCCGTCAGCGATAACGGCGCAAGCAAAGTCGGAGTACATAGCGACAACGCCATCCTCCTCAGCGGTAGCAGCCTTGGTAGCAGCATCAACCGTGGACTTTGCAGCAACACCCAGAGTGAACTCGCCGGCAGTCTTAAAGCTCATGCCCTGCTCATCCTTGCAAGCCTTGACAACAGCAGCCATGAACTCAGTGATCTGCATGGTGCAGCCGGCGCTCAGCAGAGCCTCGTCAACAGCGATCTTGTGAGCGTTGACTTCCTGCAGCTCGATAGCCTCGACCTCAGCAGCGGTCTTGCCGATCACATACTGCTCGAAAGCCTTGGTCTGCACGTACCACTCCTTGACAGTGCCGCCCTCAACGTTGGGCTGGCCAAACTTAGCCATGTTGTAGTCGTCGCCCAGCTCCATCTTGGTCTTGAATTCCTTCTCAGCCTCGACAGCGCCGTCAGTCACGTCCATCTTGTTCTGTGCAACATCAATGCGGCACAGAACGATCTTGCCATCAGCGTCGGTAACAACAGTAGCAACAGTTGCATCAACCTGTGCGTTGCCTGCCTTGGAGCTATCGGTGTTCACAACAACACCCATGCCCAGCTTGTATTCAGCCTCGGTAGTTGCGGGGGTATCGTTCTGTGCGGCGCCGCAAGCAGCAAATGCCAGCAGCATGCTCATGCACAAAACAACAGCTAGAATCTTCTTCATCATTGTTTTCCTCTTTCATTACATTTTTTGTGATTTGCTTTTTGGCTGATTGTAATAGCACAAAAGCCAAACACCCAAATCACGTGTAAAAAAATTATAACACAAGATATTATGCACAGTCAAGCAAATCTTGCCGTAATTATGAATAATTTATTGCAAGCAAGACCGATTCTCCTTGCAAAACACATGGTTTCAGTCGCCATGCTACCGATATAACGTTTTTTAGCAAACAACACCAAAACACAAGAAAAATAAATATAGTTATAAAAACACCGCTATCTGACTCGCTTTTTTGCCCCGCATAAAAAATACAGACACACCGAAGTGTGTCTGTATTTATGGTTTTTTAAGCGCTGATGCCGAACAACCACAAGCACAGCGGAATGGTGACCACGCACAAAATACTGGTAACGCAAGTCAGGGATGCGCCGGTTTTGCAATCCTCGCCGATGAGTTTGGGGAACACAATGGTGTTCATGCCGCAAGGCACACATAAAATCATAACAGCCGGCGGAATCAAATGGTTCAATCCCAGCGCTTTCAGAACCAGTCCTACACTGATCGGGATCACCAGCAGACGCAGCGCACTCATCAGGTATGCTACCTTCTTGGTAAACAGCTCGACCAGATTATACTCTGCGATTACCATACCGGTCAACAGCATGCTGGCAGGTCCCATACAACCGGAAGCCTTTCCCAATATTTCACCGACCACATCAGGCATGGGGACATTCAGCAGTCCCACCACTGCGCCGGCAGCCAATGCGATATTGGCGGGGCTCATCAGCTTTTTGAAGGAAACCTTGGACTTTGTCAGTATACAATAGCCAACAGTATATGTATAAATAGAAAGAGGGATGGCAAACATCATCACATTCAGCAGCATGCCGTCTCCAAAAATATCGCCGGCCAGAGCATAACCTACATAACCGAAGTTCGGTACAACAATGGAATACTGGTAGATTGCCTGCTGGTATTTATCCTTGCCGATCAGCTTGCTTGCAGGAACGCTAATCAGCGCCATCAGGATCACAAACACCGCACCAGCCAGCACCAAATCATACTTTTCAGTTAGATAGGTAACTGTAAAATTCTCTAAAAATGTTTTAAAAATGTTAGCAGGCAGGAAAACGTAGAAACACAGCACGGATAACAATTTGCTATGCTCATTGTTTGCCAGCTTGCTCTTGGCAAGCGTATATCCCAGCGCAATAAAGATCGTCAGAATGGAAACCTGTTCGATTACGGTTGACATTGGATCACCTTGTTTCTATTGATACTGTCCGGGATTATACACCCATCTGCAAACACCGTCAAGTCTTTTTCCTGAAAAACAGTAAGCATTTAGCGATTTTCCCCGCACTGGTGCCGCCCTTTCAAGTCCCGCATCTGACCAAAAGAAAAAGGACATCCTTTCGGATGTCCTTTTCTTTTGGTGGGCGAGGCGGGACTTGAACCCGCACGTCCGCAGTGAACACTAGAACCTGAATCTAGCGAGTCTACCAATTCCACCACTCGCCCATATATCGCAAACTTTCGCTTAACGCTAGAGTATATTAACACGGTGGAATTCATTTGTCAACCTCTTTTTTGCGGTTTTTCAAATTTAATCCTTATAATAAAGCAAGCAATGGCAATAGCCTTTGTAATCCGGGTCTGCCATCTGCTCCCGGAACTCCTTGCAGATACATTTATTCTCCTCGGTACGTTCCAGGCGGCACGGGCAATATCCGCCGGTACGCTTCAGACCCTCACGGATGGTCTGCACCACTTCCTGATTCTCATTCAAACGAACTGCCATAATATCGCCTCCTTATCTTTATTATAAATCTATTTGATATTCTGTCAATAAACATGTTTTTCCTTGTTTCTTTTTTTGCAGAAAAATGTTATACTGATAAAAATACTTGTTGGAGGCTTCCTATGGACTTTCTCCCGATCTCAAAACAAGATATGGTTAAGCGTGGCTGGGAGCAGTGCGATTTCGTCTACGTCATCGGCGATGCCTATGTGGATCACCCCTCCTTCGGTCATGCAATCATCAGCCGTGTGCTGGAGCATGCCGGTTACACTGTGGGCATTATCTCCCAGTCGGACTGGAAAAATCCCCAGTCCGTGACTGTGCTGGGCAAGCCTCGTTTGGGTTTCTTGGTTTCCGGCGGTAACATGGATTCCATGGTCAACCACTACTCCGTGACCAAGCACCGCCGCAAAACCGATGCCTTTACCCCCGGCGGTGTGATGGGCAAGCGCCCAGACTATGCCACGGTGGTGTACTGCAATCTGATCCGGCAGACCTACAAAGATACCCCCATTCTCATTGGCGGTATTGAAGCCAGCCTGCGCCGGCTCGCCCATTATGACTACTGGTCTGAGAGCATGAAGCGCTCTATTTTGCTGGACAGCCAGGCTGACCTTTTGATGTACGGTATGGGCGAAAAGACCATTGTGGAAGTTGCCGATGCGCTGAATTCCGGCATGGAGGTAAAAGACATTACCTACATCGACGGCACGGTATTTCGGGCAAAAGAGCTGGACGAAAGTCTGCCCACGGTGGTGCTGCCTGCATACGATCTGCTGAAAACCAATAAAAAGGCATACGCTGAGAGTTTCAAGGTGCAGTACAGTAACTGTGACCCCTTTACCGCAAAGCGGCTGGCAGAGCCCTACGGCAAGGAATTCATTGTGCAGAATCCGCCCCAAAAGCCGCTGACCACCGAGGAAATGGACACAGTCTACGATCTGCCCTACTGCCGCACATGGCATCCGAGCTATGCCAAAGCCGGCGGTGTGCCTGCCATTGAAGAAGTAAAGTTCAGTCTGGTGAGCAACCGGGGCTGCTTTGGCGCTTGCTCTTTCTGCGCGCTCACATTCCATCAAGGCCGCATTATTCAGACCCGCAGCCACGAGTCCATTTTGGCGGAAGCGGAGCTGATGACCAAAGACAAGGATTTCAAAGGCTACATTCATGATGTAGGCGGTCCTACCGCCAACTTCCGCCATCCTGCCTGCGACAAGCAGCTGACAAAGGGCGCTTGCCCCCACCGGCAGTGCCTACACCCCACACCCTGCAAAAATCTCCGGGCAGACCATTCTGATTATATCGCTCTTTTGCGGAAATTGCGCAAGCTGCCCGGTGTAAAAAAGGTTTTTGTCCGCAGCGGTATCCGCTTTGACTACCTGCTGGCAGATAAGAAAGACACATTTTTCAAGGAGCTTGTCCAGCATCACATTTCCGGTCAGCTGAAGGTCGCACCGGAGCATGTGGCTGACCCGGTGCTGGACCGCATGGGCAAGCCAAGAAATGCGGTATATAACCGGTTCGTGGATAAGTATTTTGCGCTGAACAAGCAGTTCGGCATGAATCAGTACCTTGTCCCCTACCTCATGTCCAGCCACCCCGGCTCTACCTTAAAAGAAGCGATTGCGCTGGCAGAGTATATTCGGGAAATGGGTTATAACCCGGAGCAGGTGCAGGACTTCTACCCCACACCCTCCACTCTCTCGTCGGTGATGTACTATACCGGTTTAGACCCCCGGACCATGGATAAGGTCTATGTTCCCACCGACCCCCACGAAAAAGCGATGCAGCGTGCGCTGATCCAGTATCGCAACCCCAAGAACTATTATCTGGTCAAGGAAGCACTGCTGAAAGCCCACCGGGAAGATCTGATCGGCTCGGGTCCCAAGTGCCTGATCCGGGCCGTTCCACCCCGGCAGGGCGGTATGAAAGCGCCGCCCAAGGCGCCGCCGAAAAAGCCCGCCGGAAAGAAGCCCGTCGCCGGCCGAAAGAAACACAGATAACAAACGCCCCTTTCCGCAGAAAGGGGCGTGTTCTGTTTTGCCCATTGCCGCCATAGAATGTTCCATACATCTGTATTTGAGGTGGTACTATGGAACATACGACAAACAGCATAACCGTTCGGGGCAGCCTGGTGGCGCTGCCCGCCTTTTCACACGAAAACCACGGAAAACGCTTCTGCCGTTTTCTTTTGGAAGTGCCCAGACTTTCCGGCGCAGTGGATCTGCTGCCGGTAATTGCAGAACAGCAGCTTGTAGATCAGATCGATCCCACAGCCGGGGAAATGCTCACTGTCTGTGGGCAGATCCGTTCCCACAATCACCGCGCTGACGGCAGCCGCCGGTTAATGATTTTCATTTTTGCCAGTTCCATTGTGGCAGAGGACGGCGAGCCGATCAACGATGTGGTGATCGAAGGCCCGTTATGCAGAGAGCCTACTTTCCGCCGCACCCCTTTGGGACGGGATATCTGCGACGTAATGCTGGCAGTTCCCCGGGCATTCAAACGGGCGGACTATCTGCCATGTATTTTATGGGGCAGGATCGCCCAGGAAGCATCGGTTTGTCATACCCGGGATCAGATCCGGATCTACGGCAGACTGCAAAGCCGGATCTATACCAAACTGACCGAAACCGGAGCAGAGGAACGCACTGCCTATGAAATTTCTGCCCTAAGCGCAGATATTTTGCAGGAGCAAATTTAGTAACAAGCAAAGTACACATCCAACAGCGGTGGGCAGACAAAATGCCGCCGCTGTATTTTTTATAGAGCCGGTTTCCCGGTATACGGTCATCAGCGTCGTGCTGCACGGCCAGTGGAACAGCGTAAATAGCATGGTGCAGGCCGCTGTTTGCCATGTCATCGCCTGCAGTAATATGGATTCGCTCAGTCCGGAAACGGACTGCAGGCTGCCGGTTCGGGTCAGCCCCATAAGCAATATAGGGATCAGCAGTTCATTGGCAGGCAGTGACAGAATAAATCCTGCCAATATCATGCCGCTCATGCCCAGCAGGCAGCCTGCCGGCTCTAAAAAGGCCGCAAAATTCTGCAGCATGCCGGTATTGGTCATGATCCACAGTACCACACCTGCCGGGGCTGCAACTTTTAACGCTCTGCCGGCAATAAACAAGGTGCGATCCAGCAGCGACCGAACACAGATCTGCCCAAGCCGGGGGCGGCGGAAAGGCGGCAGTTCCATTACAAAAGTGCTGTCCTCGCCTTTGCGCAAGGTCTTGTTCAGCACCCCGGAGATCGTCACCGCTCCCACCACCCCCAAAGCCACGCATGATGCCACCACCAACGCTGCGCCTGCATCCGGAAAAAACAGACTTCCCAGTACGATCAGCGTGGGAAACCGTCCGTTGCAGGGGATCATAGCATTGGTGAGCATAGCACTCAAGCGCTCCCGGGGCGAATCAATGATCCGACAGCCCATAACACCCACGGCATTACAGCCCAGACCCATACACATGGTCAGTGCCTGCTTTCCGCAGCCGCCGCAGCGCGCCATACAAGGATCCATCAAAAATGCCATTCTGGGGAGATATCCCACATCCTCCAAAATTGTAAACAGCGGGAAAAATATAGCCATTGGCGGCAGCATCACGGCGATCACCCGGGCACAGGTGGCATAAATGCCATCCAATACCGGCTCCCGTATCCACCACGGCAGACCGGACAAGCACCATTGCAGTCCCGTATACCCCCAATCAAACAACCGTTCCAGCAGCATACTGGGGTAATTTGCGCCCCATACTGTCAGCCAAATAATTCCCAACAGAAGCAAAAATACCAACGGCACGCCAAACCGGCGGCTGACCAGCAGACGATCCACCCGACGTGCATGCTGCTGATGCTTGTCACGGCAGATCGTTACGCACTGCCCGGCAATTTTTTCCGCCTGGGCAATTGGATCCTCCACAATGTGCCGTTGCAGCGCAGGTATCCCCAGCGCCGTAATGCGCACCGTATCCAAAAGCGCATCCAGCCCCTCTCCCCGACCGGCGGCAGTGAGAACCACCGGTGCACCCAGCAGACGGGAAAGGATTTTTGCATCTACAGATATACCCTTGCGTTTGGCTTCATCCATCAAATTGACACAGACGACCACACGCTGTGTCCGTGACAGCACCTGCAATGCAAGGATCAGACTGCGCTCCAGCGCACTGCCGTCACAGACCACAACGGTGCAATCTGCTTCACCGGATGTGATGTATTCCCCGGCGATCCGTTCATCCTCCGATCCACCGGCAAGGGAATATGTGCCGGGCAAGTCTACCAACGTATAGCGGCATACCCCATACACCGTTTCCCCCGTAGCAACACCCACCGTCTTGCCCGGCCAGTTTCCCGTATGCTGGCGCAAGCCGGTGAGGCGATTAAACAATGTACTCTTTCCCACATTGGGATTGCCTGCCAGCGCTACCCGGAGCTTTCGTTCTACCTGCGACCCCATTAGCAGCGCACCCGAATTCTGCGCATATCATGGCGACGCAAGGCGATCACCGTTCCACGCAATTCCAAAGCCGTTACACTGCCATCCGGGGTGCGGTAACGGCAATATACTCCCGTTCCGGGCACGAAACCATACGCTTGCAGGCGATTCTGCATAGCCGCCCCTACGTCCATGCAAGTAACGATCCCACGCTGACCTATGCGCAATCGTTCCAGGCTTATTTCCATTTTCATCCCTCCTGAGCATCGATACACCATACTATCCGGCAGATGCCCCTTTTGTGCAAAAAATTCTTTTCTTTCCGTCGAAATTATGCTAAAATAGAAAGCAGAAAAGGAGGTGCGCCATGAAAAAGAAAGTGCATCAGATCATCGATGTATTGAAGCTGCACTACCCCCAAGCGCTGTGCGCACTGCAATACGAAAAGGATTATGAGCTGATGGTTGCGGTGCGGCTTTCCGCACAATGCACCGACGCCCGTGTAAACTTGGTAACCCCGGCGCTGTTTGCTGCCTATCCTACTTTGGAATCACTGGCAAATGCGGATATTGCCGACGTGGAGCGCTATATCCACTCCTGCGGTTTTTACCGGCAGAAAGCCAAGGACATCGTCCTTGCCTGCCAGATGCTGCTGGCGGATTTTGGCGGCAAAGTACCCGGCACTATGGAGGATCTTTTGCGTTTGCCCGGTGTGGGCAGAAAGACCGCTAATCTGCTGTTGGGCGATATTTATCAAACCCCCGGCAGTGTGGTTTGCGATACCCACTGCATCCGCATTTGCGGTCGACTGGGTTTAAGCCGCGGCAAAGAACCGGAAAAGGTGGAAAAGCAGCTGCGTGCGATTCTGCCGCCGGAGGAAAGCTCCGACTTCTGCCACCGGATCGTGCTGTTCGGCAGAGATACCTGCACCGCCCGGAATCCCAAGTGCGGCGATTGTCCCCTTTCCCCTTTCTGTACCCAAGTCTGAATATCTCCCCCCTTGTCCGCATAAGGTGTGGACAAGGGGGGATCATTTTGCGCAAAAAGCTTCCCATATTTTACAGCGCTCTGCTGCTCACCGGGGTCAATCTGCTGCTGCGGCTGGTGAGTACTTCCTTTCAGGTGTTTCTCTCGGGACGGATCGGCGCTGCCGGCATCGGTCTTTTGCAGCTGGTGTTGTCTGTTGGCGCACTGTCCATGACCGCCGGTATGGCAGGAATTCGCACCGCAACCATGTATCTCACCGCCGAGGAGCTGGGCAAAAAGCGGCCGGAAAACGTGACTTGGGTGCTATCCGGGTGTATCCTCTACTGCCTGGTATGCAGCGGCGGCATCAGCCTGCTGCTGCGCTTTGGCGCACCCTTTCTCGCCCGGGAGTGGATCGGCGATATTCGCACCGTAGATTCCATACGGCTTTATAGCTGTTTCGTGCCGGTGAATTGTCTGTGCGGTGTGATGATCGGCTACTTTACCGCCGCCAACCGAATCGGCACACTGGCGGCGGTAGAGGTTGCGGAGCAATTTGTTTCTATGGCGGTGACTATGACGGCTTTGATCCTATGGGCAGGCAACGACCCGGCAAGAGCCTGCCAATGCGTAATTTTGGGTGGCGGAGTCAGCGGTTGTCTGACCTTAGGCTGTCTGACCGTATTGCGGCTGCTGGAGCGACCGGTCACCGGAACACGCATTTCCACCGCCCGGCGGTTGTGGCACACCGCCGTACCCCTGGCTTTGGCAGACAATGTGAAAGCCGGCATTTCCACAACAGAAAATCTCATGGTGCCGAAACGGCTGGCGCTGTTTGCCGGCACGGACGATCCCCTTGCCGCCTTTGGCACAGTATGCGGCATGGTCTTTCCGGTGCTGATGTTCCCAGCCGCCATTTTGTTCGGCTTGGCAGAGCTGCTGATACCGGAACTTGCCCGGTGTGCAGCCGCCGGCAGTCACCGGCGTATCCGTTATTTAGCCGGGCGCAGTTTGCGAGTGGCGCTGATCTACGGCTGCCTGTTTGCAGGACTGGAATATCTGCTGGCGGATTCTCTTTGCCAAGCACTGTACAAAAGCGCCGAGGCAGGCAAATATCTGCAGCTCTATGCGCTTTTGATCCCCATGCTCTACTGCGACGCTATCACCGACGCTATGACCAAAGGTCTGGGACAGCAAAAAGCCTGCGTGCGCTATAACATTCTCACTTCCGCCATGGACGTGGTGTTTCTGTTTTTGCTGCTGCCCCGGTACGGTATGATGGGGTATTTTTTCAGTTTTTTGGTGACCCATCTGGTGAATTTTATTTTAAGTCTGCGGCGGCTTTTGAAAATCGTGGGAAATGTAATACCCCCATACATACCGCCGCTGGCGCTGGGCGGCACAGTGGCAGGGGTGTGGATCTGCTGGCATATTTCCGCCCCCATTGGCAGAGGGCTTGTGTTTGTACCGGTATTGTTTTGCGTTTTATATCTGCTGCGGGTCATTGGACATGAGGATCTGAAGTGGCTGAAAAATCTCATAAAAAGAGCCGACTCTACACTGTAGAGTCGGCTTATACTTATAGCTTTTTCAGCACTTCCAGCAGGAAGTTCCATGTGCGTTTGGTAGATGCGATATGAAGTTTTTCCCGGCTGGTGTGGATATCCTGCATATCCGGGCCAATGGAAACGCAGTCCAGTCCCGGCAGCTTTTCACCCAATAGACCGCACTCCAAGCCGGCATGGATCGCTACAATCTGCGGCTCTTTACCGAACATATCCCGGTAGACCGCCACCATGGTATCCCGCAAAGGCGAAGCCGCCCGGTATTCCCATGCCGGGTAATCACCGGATTGTGCAATTTCTGCGCCGTATTTTTCTGCCAATGCTTCCAGCTGCCCCAATAGCGCCTGCTTCTCCTCGTTAACGCTGCTGCGGACAGAGAATGTCAGCTGCATGGAATCTGCCAACTTGGCGATGCCCAGATTCAGACTGGTCTGCACCAATCCGTCAATATCTGCGCTCATTTTCTGCACGCCGTTGGGCGCATCGCACAGCAGACCGATCAGCGTCTGTGTCTGCTCGGCAGACAGGGCATTTCCGCCCAATGCGTCTACATTTTCACCATAGATCACTGCCGCCGGCTCATCAAATTCCGCCCGGATCTGCGCCTGCAATTCCTCGCAAATGCCGTTGATTCGCTCCGGCTGCATGCCCAGCATCACCATCGTCGCCTGACAAGAACGGGGAATGGCATTATCTTTTGCGCCGCCTGCAAAAGCGGTAATGCACACCGGCATGATCTGCTGCACACGGGAAAGCAGCTGACCCATGACCTTATTGGCATTGGCGCGGTTTTTGTGAATCTCCACACCGGAGTGTCCACCCTGCAGACCGTCCACACACAGACGGATGCAAGGGCCGTAAACCGCCTTGCGTTGCACCGGCAAAGTCAGTACCGCCGTTGCGCCGCCGGCGCAGGACACGGTAAAGATACCCTCCTCCTCGGAGTCGATGTTCAGAAGTGTTCTGCCCTTGATCATAGAAAGATCAATGGCATCTGCGCCCAGCATACCCACTTCCTCATCTACAGTAATAATAACTTCCAGCGGCGGGTGGGCAATGGTCTTGTCCGCCAAAATCGCCAGCGCATAGGCAATCGCAATGCCGTCGTCACCACCCAAGGTCGTACCCTTGGCATAGATCCAGGTGCCGTCGTGGGTCACATCCAAGCCCTGGGTCTGCATGTCAATGGGACAATCACTGTCCTGCTCGCAGACCATATCCATGTGCCCCTGCAGGATCACCGGGGGATGATTCTCATAACCGGGTGTGCCCTCGGCAAAAAGGATCACGTTGTTGCTTTCATCCTGCACATACCGCAACCCATGCTCTTTGGCAAAAGCCACCAGATAATCGCTGATGGGCTTGGTATTGCCCGAGCCATGGGGAATACTGCAAATTTTTTCAAAATAACCGAAAACCGATTCCGGTACAAGACCGGCTAACTTTTCTGCTTTCATAATTTCACCTCGTATTTATCATACCACAGATTTATAAAATCGTAAACTCACTGCGGCGAAAATCTATAACACCGTCTTTTTTCAGTTTGCCCAGCTCTGTGCTCATGGCACTTCGCTCCACTGCCAGATAATCTGCCAGGCCCTGACGGTCAAAGGGGATGGTAAAGCGGTTGCTGTTTGCCGATTTTGCCTGACCCAGCAAATATGCCATCAGCTTTTCCCGGGTGGTACGATGGGCCGTGATCTGCTGCTTTTGGTGCAGCTCTAAGTTCCGCCGGGCAACAATTTTCAATAGGTTATAAATCAACCGGCTGTGGAAGCAGCAGGCATTGGAGCAACCTACGGTAACCCGCTGACAGTGGATCAGCATATACACGCAATCCTCCTCTGCCACCACCTGTACCGGCAGACTCTTTACACCTGCGCAAGCAAAGCTCTCCGCAAACAACTCTCCCGGCATGATCTGATTGACAATACTGCGATTTCCATAGTAGTCCAGCCGTTGGATCTGGGCGCTGCCGGTGAGCAAAATGCCCATATACTCTGCGCTGCTGCCCTCTGAGAGAATCTGTCCGTGCTTTCCCACTTTGCGGATCACTGCCCCCAAACAATCCAGCATACCGGGAATGTCGCCGGGGTCAATGCCCTCAAACAAGGAACACTGTTGTAAAATCGGTAAATATTTTTCCATAGGCTCTCCTTTTGTTGGAATTCCAACATACCATATAGCATCAGTATAGTATAATGATACTACAAAGTCAAGGAGGTTGATGTTTATGTTAACATTTGGATGTCAGGCAAAACCCAAAACGCCCACTATCCACGAAAAAATCTGTCCCCAGTGCGGCAGTGTTATCGAACTGTTCTCCATTGACACGCAAATGGCTTGCGAAAAATGCGGCTTTATTGCCTATAACGATACCCTAAGCTGCGTCCAATGGTGCGAACATGCCAGAAAATGCGTAGGCGATGAAATGTACGAGCATTTAATGAAAGTCGCCGCCGCGCAAAAAGAAAAAGCCGCCGAAGAACGGCGACTGAAAAAGGAGGCAAAGGTATGCTCAGAAAAATCATCCGCATAAACGAAGCGCTATGCAACGGCTGCGGTCTGTGCGCCAATGCTTGTCACGAGGGTGCAATCGGCATGGTAGACGGAAAAGCAACACTTTTGCGAGAGGATTATTGCGACGGTTTAGGCGACTGTTTGCCGGCGTGTCCCACCGGAGCCATCAGCTTTGAAATGCGGGAAGCGCCTGCTTATAACGAAGCGGCAGTACTGGCCGCCAAGGCAGCAAAAAATGCGCCCAGCTGTCTGCAAAATTTTCCGGTGCAGATCAAGCTTGTGCCGCCCAACGCGCCCTGGTTCGATGGCGCCGACCTGTTGATCGCCGCCGACTGCTGCGCCTATGCCTACGCCAATTTCCATAAGGAAATTATGGAGAATAAAATCACCCTCATCGGTTGCCCCAAGCTGGACATGGTTGACTACAGTCAAAAGCTGGCGGCCATTATTGAAAACAACCACATTCGCAGTATCACCGTGGCACGCATGCAAGTACCCTGTTGCGGAGGACTACCCTTTGCGGTACAGACCGCTTTGGAGCTTAGCGGAAAAGAAATACCGCTGCAGATCGTAACGATCTCCAGCGGCGGTAAAATCCTATAACAGTTTACGGCAGCCGGGCAGTGAGCCCGGCTCCGTTCTTTTTCAGCCATAGGCGAGAAATCTTGTAGTCCGGCAGCACCCGGGATACCTCTGCCCAGAATTTTGCCGAATGATTCATTTCTTTCCGGTGGCATAGTTCATGCACCACCACATAATCCAGCACTTCCTCCGGCGCCAATGCCAGCAGGCAATTAAAATTCAGATTGCCCTTAGCGCTGCAGCTGCCCCACCGGGTCTTTTGCCAGCGTAAGGAGATCCCATTGTAGCTCACGCCCACCACCGGCGCAAAACGGGCAACGCTCTGTGTAATTTTCTGAACTGCAATTTCCCTCAGTTCCGCCTGCTCTTGCCGGGTCAACTTTTGGACAGATGCCGGGCATTTTTCCAGCTGCCGCAGGATCCACCGCTGCTTGCTTGAAACAAAGCCTTCAACCTGGGTAAGGGACATTCTTTGCGGGCAGCGAACCAACACGGTTCTGTCACTTTTTATCGCAATGGCGATGGTGCGCCGGTTACTGCGATGAATCTCATATGAAATGTCCGGCACGACGATCCCTCCTAACAAAAATGGGCGGTTTTTCACCGCCCAACAAGAATATTCTATCAAATAATAATACAACTTGTCAACATATTTTTACTGCCATAATTGCAAATTCTGTGAAATGCACGAAAACTTATTGTGCATTTTGTACAGTTTTACATATTGAAATATTCATTTTATTGTGCTATATTATAGACACAAAGGGGTGATACCAATGTACCGGTAAAACTTCAGAGGCTCAATACCAGAGATCAGCAAAGCCCTTGCCGCTCCCGCACACACATAAACGTCTTTCATAATCATACAAAATCGTCGGGAAAATATATAAATCAAGGGAGCAAAGGCGCAGCGCAGATCGATGGTAAATCTCACCGAGCCAAGCAGACGAGCTTTATCAGGGAAATATTCCCACACACAAGCGCATCCCGCTGATGGGACAAGAAAGAATGAATAAGTGATTGCGGAATGGATTTCATAAAGGATAAAGCAGCGTCGCCACACCGTAGAAAGCGAGGTTAACCAATGATGTTAGATACTAAGAGTGAGCAGAAATGACCCTTGACTGTAGTAAGCGGAAACAGTCAAGGGTCATTTCTGTTTTATAGGATAATCTCACTGCCGGTGGACAGATACTGCAGTCTGTCTGCCATTATTTTTTTCATAACATCATATTGCAGCTCTCCGGTACAGTGTCCTGTATAGTACATTGTGGGGTAAGACAGCAGCTTTTCTGCCGCCTGGGTCACACGGGGACTTTCCGGCTCCTCCCGAAAAAAATGAAATCCGCCGATCAGTACATCCGGAGAAAACCACTGGGTAATATTCAAAATACCCTTATGGGAACAGCCGCTGATCAACACCCTCTTGCCATCCTCATCTATCTGCAGATACTGCTCATGGGAAAAATCGTCCGGCTGCTTCACGCCGTTTCGCAGCACCGTTAGACCGGCGGTATCCACCGGAACGGAAACCGGGCGGTGATTACCGGTATGTAAGGTAAGTCCCTCCCCTATCTGCTGCCCCTCCCGGGAATAACGCAGACGGCTGCTCTGCAATATTTCGGGACTTAGCCCGATAAAATCCCCGGCGGCGCTGAAATACGCCTGACCTGCGTCCGGGCAAAGATACACCGGCGCATGATCGTTGATCTCAAAAAATCGTGCCAATCCGCCGCTGTGGTCGCTATGTCCGTGGGACAGAACCGCCACATCCACCTGACGCAGATCGATACCCAGCTTTTGGGCATTGTCCGCAAATGCACCGGATGCGCCGGTATCAAACAAGATCTTATGCTCTTTTGTTTCGATGTAAAGACTCAATCCATGTTCCTTATATAAATAAGGTATATGGCAAGTATTCTCAATTAGTGTCACAAGCTTCATAATTTCACCACCAAAACAAAGTATAACATATTTCCCCGGGCGGGTAAACCGTCCGGGGAATTTTTTATTCAGAAAGCTGGTGGATAAATAAGCCGCTTCTCAGCTTAGGCTCAAACCATGTGGATTTCGGCGGCATGATCGCCCCCGCATCCGCAATATCCATCAGATCGTCCATGGTAGTGGGATACATGGAAAATGCCACCGCCATAGAGCCATCGTCTACCCGGTCAGCCAGCGCCTGCAGACCACGAATGCCGCCCACAAAGTCGATACGCTTATCTGTACGGGGATCGCCAATGCCCAGAATGGGATGCAGCAGATTGTTCTGCAAAATGGAAACGTCCAGCCGTGCCACCGGATCGGCATTGTCATAAGTGCCGTCCTTGGCTTCCAGCAGATACCACTTACCGGCAAGGTACATGCCGTAGGTATGCTTCTTTTCCGGCTTCAGTACACCGTCGCCAGCATAGGGCATAACGCAGAACTTCTCACCGATCAGCTCAAGCAGCTGCTCCGGGGTATGACCGTTCAAATCCTTTACAATTCGGTTGTAGTCCATAATATACAGCTGCTCATCGGGGAATATCACAGACAAGAAGTAGTTAAACTCCTCGCTGCCGTCATAATCCGGCTTTCCATCCCGGCGCATCATACCCACACGCACTGCCGAGGCGCTGCGGTGATGACCGTCTGCAATATACAGATAGTCCACATCTGCAAACTCCTTGCAGATCGCTTGGGTCATGGATGCTTCACCAATTACCCAAACGGTATGACCGATGCCATCCTCGCTGACAAAGTCATACACCGGCGCATCCTTTTCCATGACTTTCGTCACCATCTGGTTGATAGCAGCCTTTGCCCGGTAGGTCAAAAAGATAGGACCGGTATTGGCATCGCAATAGTCCACATGGTTGATTCGATCCTGCTCTTTGTCAGCACGGGTCAGCTCATGCTTTTTGATGATATTATTCCGGTAGTCGTCTACAGCGGTACAGCCTACGATACCGATCTGGGTTCTGCCGTCCATCACCTGCTTGTAAATATACAGACAAGCCTCGCTGTCTTGGGTAAACACACCGTTAGCAATCATTTGGCGCAGATTGTCCCGTGCCTTTTCGTAGACCTTTACATCATACAGATCCACCGACGGATCCAAGTCAACTTCTGCCTTATCTACATGCAGGAAAGAATACGGATTGCCCACCACCATCCGGCGGGCTTCCTCGCTATTCATAACATCATAGGGTAGCGCCGCTACCTTTTCTGCCAAAGCCGGGGTGGGACGCACTGCCTTAAACGGTCTTACAACTGCCATTTACTTATGCTCCGCTTCAAATTTTTTCAGGAATTCGACCAAAGCTTCCACGCCTTCCTTGGGCATGGAGTTGTAGATAGATGCACGCAAACCGCCAACGGAACGGTGACCCTTCAGGTTGTCATAGCCGGCCTTCTTAGTGGCAGCAACCACTTCAGCATCCAGTTCAGCAGACTCGGTAACAAAAGGCACGTTCATCAGACTGCGGACTTCCTTTTCCACAGTGCCCTTGAACATCTTGGACTGATCCAGGAAATCGTAAAGAACCTTTGCCTTTTCCTCGTTCATTTTCTGAACAGCTTCCAGACCGCCCAGGCTCTTGAGGTACTTGAACACCTTGCCACAGCAGTAGATCGCCCAGCAGTTGGGGGTGTTGTACATAGAATCGTTTTCAGCATGGATGCTGTACTGCAGGTAAGAGGGCAGATTATCCAGATCGTCACGGATCAGATCCTCACGGATGATCACCACTACCATACCGGCAGGGCCGACGTTTTTCTGCACACCGGCATAGATCAGACCGTAGTCTGCCACGTTGCAGGGTTTGCTCAGGAACATGGAGGACTGGTCAGCAACCAGCACATGACCCTTGGTGTTGGGCAGTGTCTGGAAAGTTGTGCCGTGAATGGTCTCGTTTTCACAGATATACACATAGTCGGTATCCTCGGGAATATCCAGATCGGAGCAATCCGGGATGTAGGTATAACCCTTATCCTTAGAGGAAATAACTGTGACCTCGCCAACCTTCTTCGCCTCAGCGATGGCCTTCTTGGACCAAGCGCCGGTCTCAATATAGACTGCCTTGCCGTTCTTCATGAGGTTCATGGGGATCATAGAGAACTGCAAAGTTGCACCGCCCTGAATAAACAGAACCTTATAGTTGTCGGGAATCTGCATCAGGTCACGCAGATCCTGTTCTGCCTCCTTGGCGATCTTATCAAAAACGCCGGAACGGTGAGACATCTCCATAACGCACATACCACTGCCGTGGTAGTTCATCATTTCGTCACGGATCTCCTCCAGCACTGCCTCGGGCATCATAGCGGGGCCTGCGGAGAAATTAAATGTACGATTGTATTTCATTTTCTTTTCCTCCTGTTTCTCCCTCTCGGGAATATTTATACTATAGTATAACATACATTTGATAAATTTCAACCGATTCTTTCCCCTTTTCAAAAATGTTATGTTCCTGCCCTTTTTACCTATTTTTTAACACCCAAAATTTACCTTTTTTTCTGAAAAAATGTTATAAATTCGCAGTAATAATGTTTATTTTATCATTTTTGATATTTTCCCTGCCATTCCATGAATAATTTTACATAACTTTCTGCTTTTCCCTTGACTTCTGTAAATAGAATGGTATAATACATAAACCGACTTTTTTGGAAGGAAGTGTATATTTATGGAATTAGATCAACTCATTTCTGTATTTACATTTGGCGCTGCTGCCATTGCGCTGCTGTTCGCAGCCCTGACCGCACGCAAGGTCCTGAAGGCTCCTGAAGGTACCGAAAGAATGCAGAACATCTCCCAGTATATCCGCACAGGTGCAAATGCTTACCTGAAGCGGCAATACAAAGTCGTGGGAGTATTTTTTATTGCCATGTTCATCATTTTGGGTGTTATGGCTCTGTGTGGTAAGCTGAATAAGTTCGTGCCCTTCGCATTCGTGTCCGGCGGTTTCTTCTCCGCTCTGTCCGGCTTCGTTGGCATGAAGATCGCTACCGCTGCCAATGCCCGTACTGCTAACGCTTGCCAGGGCAGCCTGAACGGCGGTCTGCGTATCGCATTCTCCGCCGGCTCTGTTATGGGCTTTACCGTTGTCGGCCTGGGTATGCTGGATATCTCCATCTGGTACGCACTGCTGAAGTTCGGCTTTGGTCTGAGCGCAACTGAGATTACCAGTGCTATGCTGATGTTCGGTATGGGCGCATCCTCCATGGCTCTGTTCGCTCGTGTCGGCGGCGGTGTGTTCACCAAGGCTGCTGACGTGGGCGCTGACCTGGTGGGCAAGGTCGAGGCCGGCATCCCCGAGGATGACCCCCGTAACCCTGCCGTTATCGCTGATAACGTTGGCGACAATGTTGGCGACGTTGCCGGCATGGGCGCTGACCTGTACGAGAGCTATGTTGGCTCCGCTCTGTCTGCTTGCGCTCTGGGTGTTGCTGCTCTGGGCGGCAACGCAAAGGGTCTGGTTCTGCCTATGGCGCTGGCTGCACTGGGTATCCTGTGCTCCATCCTGGGCACTTTCCTGGTTCGCACCAAGGAAGGCGCTACGCAGAAGGATCTGCTCCGCTCCCTGGGTCTGGGTACCAACTTCTCCGCAATTCTGATCGCAGTTCTGGCGCTGCCCCTGGTTTACGTCGTGCTGCCCGAGAACTGGACTCTGTACTTCGCAATTCTGTCCGGTCTGGTTGCCGGTGTTCTCATCGGTCAGGCTACCGAGTACTTCACCTCTGACACCTACAAGCCCACTCAGAAGTTGGCTGCTTCTTCCGAGACCGGCCCTGCTACCATTATTATCAGCGGTCTGTCCCTGGGTATGCTGTCCACCGCTCTGCCCATCATCATTGTAGCAATCTGCGTTTTGGTGGCATACTTTGTTTCCGGCGGCGCTGCTAACTCCACCATGGGTCTGTACGGCATCGCACTGGCTGCTGTTGGTATGCTGTCTACTCTGGGTATCACTCTGGCTACCGACGCTTACGGCCCCGTTGCTGATAATGCCGGCGGTATCGCTGAGATGTCCGGCCTGGATAAGTCCGTCCGTGAGCGTACCGACGCTCTGGACTCCCTGGGTAACACCACTGCTGCTACCGGTAAGGGCTTCGCTATTGGCTCCGCTGCTCTGACTGCACTGGCTCTGATGGCTTCCTACTTTGAGACTGTTAAGTCCATCTCCCCCGAGGTTACCGAGGCTCAGCTGAGCCTGATGAACCCCACCGTTCTGATCGGTGTGTTCATTGGCTGCTGCCTGCCCTTCGTATTCGCTGCTCTGACCATGGAATCCGTCGGCCGCGCTGCACAGAGCGTTGTTGTGGAAGTTCGCCGTCAGTTCAGAGAGATCGTTGGCCTGATGGAAGGCAAGAACGATCCCGACTACGCAAGCTGCATCGACCTGTGCACCAAGGCAAGCTTGAAGGAAATGATCCTGCCCACTGTGATCACCATTGTGGCTCCCGTGGCTGTTGGTCTGATCCTGGGTTGGACCGGTGTTGTTGGTATGCTGGGCGGTGCTACCGCTTCCGGTTTCCTGCTGGCAATCTTTATGTCCAACTCCGGTGGCGCATGGGATAACGCTAAGAAGTATATCGAAGCCGGCAATCACGGCGGCAAGGGCTCCGATTGCCACAAAGCTGGCGTTGTTGGCGACACCGTTGGTGATCCCTTCAAGGATACCTCCGGTCCTGCTATCAACATCCTGATCAAGCTGCTGAGCACCGTTTCCATCGTGTTCGTTTCCTTGGTCGTTTCTCTGAGCATCTTCTAATAAACACACATACGGCTCTGTTCCAACCGGAACAGAGCCGTATTTTTTACCTCCATTGACAAACAATGCGCCATATTGTATCCTATTTGCGAGGTGATTTTTATGAATGAAGCTTTGCGCAATCTGACCGATCGTGTCAGTACGAAAAAATATACCGATCAGCAGGTCAACGACGAACTGCTGGATCAAATTCTGGATGCCGGACTGTATGCCGCTACGGGTCGAGGTGTTCAGCACGTTATCATGGTCGCTGTCCGGGATAAAGAAACCCGGGATCAGCTTTCTAAAATGAACGCCCGCATTCTGGGCGCTGACGCCGACCCCTTCTATAACGCACCTTGCGTTGTGGTGGTTTTGGCAGATCCCAGCCGCAACACATGGGTCGAGGACGGCGCATTGGTTATGGGACACCTGATGAACGCTGCAAACGCCTTGCAGGTGGGCAGCTGCTGGGTGCACCGGGCACGGGAAATGTTCTCCTGTGACGAAGGAAAGGCGCTGCTGCGCAAATGGGGCGTACCGGAGCATTTGGAGGGCATTGGCAACTGCATTCTCGGCTACCCCGACGGTGAGCCAACCAAGAAGCCCCGTCAGAAAAACCGAATCTATAAAATCGACTAAATAAAAACACCCAAGGGAAATCCCCTTGGGTGTTCTTGTTTTATTACTTTGCGATCAAGCGCTGGATCAATTTCACGATCTCCACTACAGGAATGACCAGAATTGCCAGACCCATTGCGATAGCATATTCTGTCCAGCCGATCATGGTAAAGCCAAATGCATTTGCCAGGAACGGGATCTCGATCACTGCGGTAGTCAGCAGCAGGCTGCCCAGCATTGCTGCCCACAGAACCATGTTCTGACCCTTCAGAGTGAACACGCTCTTGCGCTGAGAACGCATGTTGAAGCTGTGGAATATCTCACACATAGACATGGTCAAAAATGCCATGGTCATACCGTGACCGGAAGTGCCTGCAGCCTGCAGCGCTGCGAAAGAACCAACCTCGGGATCCATCATGCTGCCGATCAGGTATGCCGCGATGGTGATTGCTGTAACCAAAACGCCCTGATATACCACATCAAAGCCTAAGCCGCCGGCAAAGATTCCGTCTTTGGAGTTACGGGGCGGGCGGGACATGGTGTCCGGCTCGGCCTTTTCCATGCCCAGTGCCAGTGCCGGGAAGCAGTCGGTAACCAAGTTGATAAACAGCAGGTGCACGGGGTTGAGCAAGGTAAAGCCCAGGATCGATGCAAAGAACACACCCAAAACCTCGGACATGTTGGATGCCAGCAGGAACTGGATCGCCTTGCGGATATTGTCGTAAATCCGGCGACCTTCGCCTACAGCGGCAACGATGGTTGCGAAGTTATCGTCTGCCAGCACCATGTCGGCTACATTCTTGGTAACGTCAGTGCCGGTGATGCCCATGCCCACACCAATGTCCGCAGACTTAATAGAGGGCGCATCGTTAACGCCGTCGCCGGTCATAGCGGTGATGGCGCCGTTTGCCTTCCACGCAGTAACGATTCGGGTCTTATGCTCCGGCTGTACACGGGCATATACGCCGTATTTCTTTACGAACTCGCAGATATCTTCGTCGGAAACATTGTCCAGTTCTGCGCCGGTGATTGCCTCGGAAGCATCGGTAATGATACCCAGCTCCTTTGCAATGGCAACCGCCGTGTCCTTATGGTCACCGGTGATCATCACAGGACGGATACCGGCTGTGCGGCACTCTTCAATAGCAGCCTTGACCTCGGGACGAACCGGGTCGATCATGCCAGTCAGACCAATAAACACCAGCTCCTGCTCCAGGAACTCAGGGGTATTGTCGGTGGGCTTATCATCCCAGAAACGCATTGCGGCAGCCAGCACACGCAGCGCCTTGTCCGCCATTACCTTGTTGGCAGCCATGATCTCTTCACGCTTTGCGTCTGTCATGGGCTGGGTCTTGCCGTTCTCCCAGTAATGGGTGCAGCGCTCCAGTACCACATCCGGGCCACCCTTGGTGTACTGAGTGAAGTTTCCGTTCACCGCATGGACGGTAGACATCATCTTTCTGCCGGAGTCGAAAGGCGCTTCATCCACACGGGGTGTCTTTGCCTCCAGATCCTGCTTCTTCAGACCCAGCTTGCAGGCAAAGTTTACCAACGCACATTCAGTGGGCTCGCCCTCTGCCTGATCCTCGTCATTCAGATTTGCATCGGAACACAGCGCCATAGCAGTAGCTACCAGCTCCGCATCGCCCACATGATCCACAACAGTCATCTTGTTCTGGGTCAGCGTACCGGTCTTATCGGAGCAGATAACCTGGGTGCAACCCAGTGTTTCCACCGCAGTCAGACGACGGATCACCGCATTACGCTTGGACATATTGGTCACACCGATGGACAGCACAACCGTCACAACGGTAGCCAGACCCTCGGGGATCGCTGCAACTGCCAGAGAAACCGCCACCATGAAGGTTTCCAGGATCACTGCCAGTGTATGACCCGCCACAGCCAGCTGGGAGCGAGCCATAAACAGATTGAAGCCAAAAATAAATACGCAAATACCAAGCACGATCCAGCTCAGGGTCTTGCCCAGCTGATCCAGCTTGCGCTGCAAGGGAGTCTGCTCATCCTCGGTAGCTGCCAGCACACCGGCGATCTTGCCCATCTCAGTATCCATACCGGTACGGGTGATCACAGCTTTACCACGGCCGTAAACCACAGTAGATCCCATATAGCACATATTCTTACGGTCACCCAGAGGCACTTCGTTTTCAGACTCCACACCCAGCAGCTCAATAACCTTATTGACGGGAACGCTCTCACCGGTCAGTGCAGCTTCCTCAATTTTCAAAGAGGCGCTTTCCAGCAGACGGCCATCAGCAGGCACAGCGTCGCCAGCCTCCAGCAGCACCACATCGCCGGGTACCAGCTCATCAGAGTGCAGAACCACCATCTTGCCGTCACGCAGCACTTTACACGTTGCCGCTGTCATGGTCTGCAACGCTTCAATCGCCGCCTCGGCCTTGCTCTCCTGCACCACGCCCAAAATAGCATTCAGCAGGACAACCGCCAAAATAATAATGACCTCTGCCCACTCGTTTTCACCGGACAGCATACCGGTCAATGCGCTGACACCGGCTGCGATCATCAGAATGATCAGCATGGGGTCTTTCAGCTGTGCAAGGAACTTCTGCAGCCAAGTGGCTTTTTCCGCTTCCTTGAGCTTGTTAGCACCGTACTTCTCCTGCCGCTTAGCAGCTTCCTGAGAAGTAAGACCCTGCTCTGTTGCGTCCAGTTCTTTCAGCACATCTTCTGTGGAAAGGCTGTACTCTCGATCCATTTCAATTTCTCCTTTACATTTTGTAGGGAAACAAAAAAACCCATACGCGATCGCAAAAACGGTCTGCGCATGAGTCTCATTCCATAAGAACCTCTCCGGGCAGTTACCTGCCGTTCTGACGAAAAGGCCCAGCACCAAAATCGGCGCCGAATTACTCCCTCAAACATAACCATTTTAATGAAATTCTTTATTTTTGTCAAGGATATTATACCATAATTATACCATTTCCCAAAATAAATATTTTAGGGCGGTTGCCGAAGCAGCCGCCCTTTGTTATATTATTTCTTTTCCTTGGGTTTTCTGATCCGGATCAGTTTTGCATTCATTGCCAGCAGTTCTTCCTTGGTAAAGCTGACATTTGCCATGCCCATCATGGAAGTCAGGCGCAGCACGGTAAATCCGCCCAGCATCTGACCCATGCCCTTGATGCCCTTAAGATTCACACTAAAGCCGCCGCTCTTCTTCTCGCCGTCTTTTTCCGGTTTCTTATTGGCATCCATCTTTTTCTTCATGGTCATCAGCATGCCTGCCAGCCACAGCTTGCCGCGCACTGTTGCCATGATCTGGCTCATTTTGGAGTTCAGGCTGAGATAACCCTCACGCTCCTCAATATCAAACCAGTTCAAAATAGCGCCCACTTCACGCATGCGGTAGTCCTCGTTGAAGGTATCTACCTTTCGGATCACACTCTCGTCCCGCAGTTCGCCGGAAACAGCCTCCAGCTTGGTCTCGCCCACGTTGGGAACGTCGAAGTAGAAGAAGTGATCTGCTGCTTCCTTCACGCCCAGGCTCTCGCCGTTAGCAAACAGTTCAACAGAAGGCTGGTTGGAGTACACAGTAACCTTGGTCACATCCTCCACACGGTCGATGTAGCGCTTGCCGCACAGATGGACGAAAGGCTCGTCGGACAGCCATGCCTTGTAAGCATAGAAGGAGTCCTTCTTATACTTACGGTCGAAGGTCACAAGACCCTTGTGGTTCTGACCGTTCTCGCCGCCCTCGTTACGGGCATCGGCGCCGAAGTCAAACATGTTCCACACATGGGTTGCCCACATGTACTTACGGGTGAACAGCTGCTTAATCAGCTCCTCGTGGTAGTATGCCTGATACTCCTCGGTGTAGTCACCCTGCTGAGGATCGGAGGTGTGCCAGTTCAGCGCCTCACAACCGTACTCAGAGCAGCCAATGGGAATAGTGGGGTGTTTTGCATGGAATGCATCGAACCAAGGCCCGTTCATGTCGGTCTCGCCGCCGTACCAACCGAAGTAATGGTTGTAGGAAACCACATCGGGAATCTGCAGATAAGGATCGTCCATGGAACACATGGAAACCGCTGCAATGGTAGTCAGACGGGTCTTATCCATCTCATGACACAGATCGTTCAGGATCCGGTGGTTTTCCAGCAGGTCAGCGTCGCTGCCGTTGATGGTAATTTCGTTGGACAGACCCCAAACCACGATACAGGGGTGGTTGTAGTTCTGCGCCACCAGTTCCTTCATCTGGGTGATGGTAGTCTCACGGCCGGTGGGCATGTGACGGGAGATATAGGGAATCTCCGCCCAGATCACCAGACCCATTTCGTCACACAGATCGTAGAAATACTGATCGTGCTGATAGTGGGCAAGGCGAATGGTAGTGCAGCCCACCTCGCAGATCATGTCAATATCTTCTTCATGATGCTCCGGCAACAGTGCATTGCCGAAACCCCAGCGATCCTGATGACGGGAAACGCCACGCAGAGGGTACTCCTCGCCGTTGAGGATAAAGCCGTTGTTGGGGTCGATCTTAAATGTACGGCAGCCGAAACGGGTGCAGACATTGTCGATGACCTGACCGTTCTCCATCAGTTCTGCCTCGCAGCAGTACAGATAGGGGTCTTTTCTGCCGTGCCACAGATGCACATTTTCAATCACGAAGTTTGCCTTGGTCTCGGCAGACTCCACGGTTGCCACCACATTTTCTTCTTTGTCGTAAATGGTATACTTGATGGTCTGACCTTCCTTCAGGTTGGTCACAAACACCTCAGCTTCCACTGCAGCATTGGCGCCATCGACGCAAGGTGTGACCTTGATGCCGGGTGCGCCGTAGTAGCCCAGATCAAAGTGGCTTTCCGCCACGCAGATCAGGTTTACATCACGGTACAGGCCGCCGTAGAAGGTAAAGTCTGCCATCTGGGGATAGACGATCTCGTTGGGGCTGTTGTCCACAGCAATCACCAGCAGGCTGTTCTCGCCCAGAGCTTCGGTGACATCCACACGCCAGGTGGAGTAGCCGCCGTCATGGTGGCAAAGCTTTTTGCCGTCTACAAAGACATCTGCAGAGGAGTTTGCGCCACGGATCTCCAGATAGTAGCGCTCTGCCTGGGGCAGTTCTGCCTTTTTCAGCTCCTTAGCATAGTATGCGGTGCCACGGAAGTAATCGTTGCCGCCGTCCTGACCGTCAATAGCATTCCAAGAGTGGGGAACATTGACTGCCTCCCAATCGGTAGGCATAGCGGAAGGAATGCCTTCTGCGGTCTTGGAAAATGCCCAACCATTGTTCAGATTAATAATTTCTCTCACTTGATTTTCCTCCAATTTGGTTTCAAAAAAGGGAGGGCACGCAGGCCCTCCCCTACAGATTTTGCTTATTTTGCTGCGTGACGCTCTGTCAGCTCAGCATTCATCTGCTCCATGGTCTTCTTATCCAGGTTATAAACCAGACCCAGACCAACAAACTGCAGCAGTGCAGAGAACAGGAATGTAGCTGCAACCAGATAACGCATTCTCACAGCCACTTCCCACAGCTGATTGCCCTCATTTGCGCCAACATAGCCCAATGCGACCATGACGACAAGAACAAGGGAGGGACCGATGCCCTGTGCGAGCTTACGGAAGAAAGAATGCAGGGAGTAAACAGTGCCTTCCTCGCGGGTACCGAACTTCCACTCGTTGTAGTCGATGGCATCGCCCATCATTGCCCAGGAAACAGTGGAGTAGATACCCAGACCCAGGCTGTAGATCAGCTGGCAGACAATATACAGGATCAGATCCAATCCGGTGTTGTTAGGTGTAACGATAAACAGACCCAAACCGGCAACAACAGAGCAGATAGAGCCAAAGGTAGCCAGCTCCTTCTTGCCGTACTTTGCAACCATCTTACGAGCCAGAGGGGTAAATACCACAATGGGGATCATAGCAAACAGCTGCACGATACCGGAGATCTGCACATTCTTGAAATAGGACTGGAATATAACAGTCACTGCGGTGGTAGCACCCTGCATACCGATGAACATACCCATAGCCGCAATGGTCGCGCCCACGGCGGGACGGTTCTTCATAAAGTTACCGAATGCCTTAAGTACGTTAAACTTGGGCTGCTCTTCGTTCATGGCAACAGCGGTATCCACACGGATCTCGGTGTTGCGGATCATAAACTGGAAGCAGATGAATCCCAAAGCGCCCATGATCAGAGCAGCAATAAAGACACGCTCGCCGATCAGATTGTTTTCTGCATCATATATAATGAAAGGCAGGATCACCATAGGCAGCATATTGCCGAAAATGGAGCCCACACTACGCCATGCGGAAAGGCTTGCGCGGTCCTTGACATCGTTGGAAATCAAAGACAACAGGCTACCGTAAGGCACGTTTGCCACAGTGTAGAAAGCGTCCCAAACCACATAGCCGGCGATAAAGATGATCGCTTTTGCCAAAACAGGAGCATTGGGGAAAGGCAGGAAGCAACATGCGCCGCCTACGATCAGACCGATAGAACCGGCCCAGATGTAAGACAGGAACTTGTTTCTCTTATACTGGCGCTTATCTGCATCGATCATAGAGCCGATCAGCGGATCGTTAATCGCATCCCAAACCTGCACAACGATCAGCAGCAGTGCATACCACAGGTCCATACCCATGAACTGTGTCCAGAAAATAGACATAGTGCCCTTCAGCGCAAAGCTCATATTACAGCCCAGATCGCCGGCTGCGTAAGCAATGCTATCGCGAATACCAAAGGGTCTTAATTTCTTTTCCTTTGTTTCCATGTTGTTTCCTCCATAACGTTTTATCCTACTTTTGTGGATATTATCTATATTATAAAGGACTTTCGGTAAGTGCGTGAGTAATATTTTATACTTTTCTTGTATTATTTTATGCAAAGCTATTATTTTACTGTTGTTATTTCGCCAATTATGTACTACAATAAATAATATATTATTCGGTTTTTGTGCCATTCGCCAAACATTTACAGGAGGAATTCGTATGTTCTACGAAGCCGAACTTCGATTTTTGCGAGAAACATTCAAGAAAAGCCGTGTGCAAACCAGTATTGTGGATCTGTCCACCCCAGTGGAGGAACGACAGGACCTTGCTTTGCACACTTTTCTGACCTATTTCCGCAGCACCGGTAAATCCATTGGTCAGATCCTCCCTCCCGCAGCGCCTGCCACCGTATACCGGATCGCTGACCCCTTTGGTATCCGGTATCTGTATCTGCGATTGCCGGAATTGCCCGGCGATGCTATCTTGCTGATTGGACCTTATCTGGTGCAGCCCCCGGAACAAAATGAGATTTTGGAAAAAGCGGAACAGCTGGGCATCCCTCCTTCTCAACAAAATCATTTGGTAGAACAATGTAATAACGTTCCCCTGCTGGCAGAGTCGAGCCATCTTTTCCTTTTGGTAGATACCTTTGCCGAACACCTTTGGGGTCTGAACGGTTATACCGTGGAGGATATTGCTCCGGATTCCCAGCCCATCCTGCCGCCGCTCCCTGCGGCCGAAGCCTCCCACGATAACAACGATCCCTTATGGAGAATAAAAAATATGGAGCTGCGCTACAGCTACGAAAACGAGTTGATGAACGCAGTCTCCAAAGGACAGACCCATAAGGCCGATATTCTCTTGCAGAATTTTTCCACTTTTTCTTTTGAGCAGCGGCTTTCTGACCCCGTCCGTAACGCAAAGAACTACTGTATTATTATGAATACGCTGTTGCGTAAAGCGGCGGAGCAAGGCGGTGTCCACCCGGTATATCTGGACGGCTCATCCTCATTGTATGCCACAAAAATTGAGCAACTCAGTTCCTTGGAAGCCATCGGCACTCTGATGTCGGAGATGTTCCGGGCATACTGCCGTCTGGTACGCAACCACTCCATGGAGCACTATTCGCCCCCGGTGCAAAAAGTCATTACACTGATCGATTCTGACCTGACCGCCAATCTGACTTTGCGCACACTGGCGCAAATGCTCAATGTCAGCAGCAGTTATCTATCTACCCTTTTCAAAAAGGAAACCGGTCAGACCCTGACCGAATATATTAACGGCCGTCGGATCAAGCATGCCATGCATCTGCTGAAAACCACCCGGCTGCAAGTGCAGACCGTGGCGCAGCACTGCGGCATTGTGGATGTACAGTACTTCTCCAAAATATTTAAGCGCACCACCGGCATGGCCCCCAAAGAGTACCGGGATTCACTGAAGCGGTAAATCCCCGTTTCCTGCGGCAAATTCCCGAGGACTGATGCCGTACTCAGACTTGAAGGCACGATAAAAGCTGGTATAATCGGCAAAACCGCAAAGTCTGCAGACCTGACCGGCAGATTCACCTGCCGTGAGCAACTGCCGCGCCATCATCAGCCGGCGCATCAGAATATATCGGTAGACGCTGACACCCACTTCCCGGGTAAAAGCATGAGACAAATGGTACTTGCTGATGAACAACTCGCCTGCCACCGTATCCAGAGAAAGGGGCGCACTGAGGTGCTCGCCGATGTAATGCATAGCATTCTCCACCAACGGAGACAACTGTTCTCCCTCCTGCTTTCCCTCAGCATGGCGAGCCAACCGGTTTAGCTGCACCATCAGCTGCAAAAAGATACCCTGAGCGCTGATCTCGCTGCCAAATTCCTTGCTGTAGCACTCCCGCACAAGCTCGCCCATTCGTGCTGTCAGCACCGCCCGTTCTGCGCTGGGCGGACGGATCAGGTGGCTGTGGTTGGGGAGGCTGGTATCGAAACAGCCGGTGAGTTCTACCTGATTGCCGGAGAGCTTCTCCAGATATTCTTTATTGACCCACAAAACAAACCGCTCGCATACAGGCTTGCCGTCATCGGTCATGGGTCTGTGCAGTTCCATGGGATTGATAAACAGCAGATCACCCGGCTGCAAACGAATAATGCGACCTTCCACCCAGTACGCCACATTCCCGTTCAGCAGAAAATAAACCTCATAAAAATCGTGGTGGTGCACTTCCACAAAGCCGGGACGGGGATCCCGGTAATGAAATATCTCAAAAGTATCCCGCTGCATAACCTGCCGGGGATCGAATTTTTGGGAGCGTTCCCGCATAAAAATCACCTCTTTTACATCATACAGCAATATTTGCAATATTTCAAGCAATTTGCACAATTTTTATTGCAATTAGATAGTGATACACTAATAACACAAATAACCATTCTACGCAGAATGGATACATGGAGGAATAGAAATGCCAATGCAAATGGGTTTCCGTTGGTACGGCGAAGGCAACGATAAGATCAAGCTGTCCGACATCAAGCAGATCCCCGGTGTCACCAGCATCGTTTGGGCGCTGCACCACAAAATGCCCGGCGAGATCTGGGAAGAATCCGAGATCGCCGAAGTCAAGGCGCAGTGCGACAAATACGGCTTTAACATCGACGTGGTGGAATCCGTAAATGTACACGATGACATCAAAATCGGTCTGCCCACCAGAGATCAGTACATTGAAAATTACAAGATCACCATGCGCAATCTTGCTAAGTTCGGCGTCAAGGTCATCTGCTACAACTTCATGCCCATCTTCGACTGGACACGCAGCAATCTGTTCCACGAAGTTGGCGACGGTTCTACTGCTCTGTTCTACGAAAAGAACATGATCCAGGACGACTACAACGCCATGGCAAAGTACATTCTGGACTTCACTGAGAAGTACAACATGTCCTTCCCCGGCTGGGAGCCGGAGCGTATGGCAAAGCTGGATGAGCTGTTCAAGGCATATAAAGATGTAGACCACGAAACCCTGTGGGCAAACCTGAAGTACTTCCTGGAAGCGCTGATGCCCACCTGTGAGGAGACCGGCATCAAAATGGCGATCCACATGGACGATCCCCCCTGGGACATTTTCGGTCTGCCCCGTCTGCTCATCAACGAGGAAAACATTGACCGTTTCCTGAAAATGGTGGATCACCCCTGCAACTGTCTGACTCTCTGCTCCGGCAGCCTCAATGCCGATCCCAATAATGATGTGGCAAGCATCGGCCGGAAGCACTGGGACCGGATTGCTTTTGCCCACATCCGCAATGTCAAGCACTTCCCCAACGGCGACTTCTCCGAAGCCAGCCACCGGGATTGCGACGGCGACACTGGCATTCTGAACATTCTCAAAGCCTACCACGATTGCGGTTTTGAAGGCTACATCCGTCCCGACCACGGCCGCCATCTGTGGGATGAAGGTCCGGGCAACGTCCGTCCCGGCTACGGTTTGTATGACCGGGCATTGGGTATCATGTATATGCTGGGTGTCTGGGATATGCTGGACAGACTGGCTGGTAAATATTGATTGGAGGAAACAAACATGACAAATCTCCCCTTGAATATCGACTACAGCGGCAAGGTCGTTGTTGTCACCGGCGCCGGCGGTTTGATCTGCGGCGCAATGGCAGCTGCATTCGCCCGCAGCGGCGCAAAGGTCGCTGCTCTGGATCTGAACGAGGATGCGGTTAAGAAGCTGGCTGACGAACTGAAGGCTGAAGGCTTCATCATGGAAGGCTACAAAGCAAACGTGCTGGAGCCCGAGGCACTGGAGGAAGTCCATCAGGCAGTTCTCCGGGATCTGGGTCCCTGCGACATTCTGGTCAATGGCGCCGGCGGTAACAACCCCCGGGCAACCACCGACAACGAGTATCAGCACGAAGCCAAGGAAGGCTGCAAGACCTTCTTTGACCTGGACGCTGCCGGTGTGGACTTCGTGTTCAAGCTGAACTTCCAGGGTACACTGCTGCCCACTCAGGCTTTCGCCAAGGACATGGTGGCAAAGCAGCACGGTGTGATCCTGAATATCTCCTCTATGAACGCCTACACCCCCTTGACCAAGATTCCTGCATACTCCGCAGCCAAGGCAGGTATCAGTAACTTCACCCAGTGGCTGGCAACCCACTTCGCCGGCACCGGTATCCGTTGCAATGCCATCGCCCCCGGCTTCCTGGTCTCCGCTCAGAACAAGGCGCTGCTGTTTAATGAGGACGGCACTCCCACCGCTCGTTCCGCTAAGATCCTCAGCGGCACTCCCACTGCCCGTTTCGTGGATGCCGACGAGCTGATCGGCGCAACGCTTTTCCTGTGTGATGACAAGTCCGCTTCTGCAATTACCGGTGTGGTGCTGCCTGTTGACGCAGGCTTTGCCGCTTATTCCGGCGTATAATACAAGGAGGAAATTACCATGGCTAAGATTATTACTTTCGGCGAGCTGATGCTGCGCCTGCAACCCTATAACTACGAGCGTTTCGTACAGTGCGATCATGTTGAGTTCACCTTTGGCGGCGGCGAAGCCAACGTTGCTGTTTCTCTGGCAAACTACGGTATGGACGCTGCTTATGTCACCAAGCTGCCCACCCACTCCATCGGTCAGGCTGCTGTCAACTCCCTGCGCCGCTTTGGTGTGGACACCTCCAAGATCGTCCGTGGCGGCGACCGTGTAGGCATCTACTTCAACGAAAAGGGCGCTTCCCAGCGTGGTTCTGTCTGCATCTACGACCGTGCCCACTCTGCTATCCAGCAGGCTGACCCCTCCGAGTTCGACTGGGACAGCATTTTCAAGGGCGCTGAATGGTTCCACTTCACCGGTATCACTCCGGCACTGGGTGAAAACATGGTGCAGGCTTGTCTGGAAGCTTGTAAGGCTGCCAAGGCTCGTGGCATCAAGATCTCCTGCGACCTGAACTACCGTGGCAAGCTGTGGACCCGTGACCAGGCTCGCGCCGCTATGACCCAGCTGTGCCAGTATGTGGACGTCTGCATCTCCAATGAGGAGGATGCCAAGGACGTGTTCGGCATCGAGGCAGAAGCTACCGACATCTATGCCGGTGAGCTGAACCACGAGGGCTACAAGTCTGTTGCCAAGCAGCTGGCTGACAAATTTGGTTTTGAGATGGTTGCCATCACCCTGCGTGAGAGCCACAGCGCATTCGACAACGGCTGGAGCGCAATGCTGTACAATGTGGCAAAGGACGAATACTGCTTCTCCAAGAA
>JAZRQK010000008.1:0-27709 GCA_045649665.1 Faecousia sp.
GCCCACAGCGGCGCTGGAACGAAATCCATAGCGCCACTTGTTTTTGGGAATATCCCGCTGACAGTAGATCAGGTCCTTCATTTTGCTTCCTCCACCGGATGTGCTGCAATGTACTCGTCCAGGATGCCTGCCGCCAGGATCAGCATCCGGGTACAGGGCCGCTTTGCGTAGAATTCCGCCGTCCGGGGGGTGGGGTTGGGGTCAGAGGGGGGATTTTTCAAAATCTCCCGGCAGACAATGCTTCCTGCCTGCTGCCGGAACTGCTCCGCCAAATGCTGCACCCGGGCATAATGGGTCATTTTTTGATCCGACTCCGGGTCGTCGTAGCCATACAGATGACCTGCCACCAGCAGCATACCGCTGACAGCACCGCAGACCTCCCGCAGTCTGCCCATACCGCCGCCAAAAGAGGATGATAGTCTTGCCGCCTCCTGATTTGTCCAGCCGGTGACGTCAGAAAATGCCACTGCAATCGCCTGGGCGCAGTTATAGCCCTGCATAAATAATTCTGCCGCCAACATTTTATGCTCCATAGAAAATACCCCCTGAAAAAGTTAAAAATATTGTAGCACACCCCCGCCCTTTTGGCAACGGCGGGCGCGCCAAAAAAATTACCGGAACGTTTCCGTTCCGGTAATTTGTATTTTATTGTGCAGTGGGTGCTACAATGTCGGAGTAGCCAATCACGCCGCAGTCTGCGCAGACATGCTGGGTGTAGCCTGCCACCAGCTCGGTAGCCTCCACCACATTGGTGGACACGCTGTGACCGGTTGCCTCAGATGTGACCTTGCACCAGTCGCCGCAGGTGTTGCAGTGGTACTGGGTGTAGCCGGGTGTGACGCAGGTAGCGTCCACGGTATCCACCTTGGTGTTGTGAGAGCGGTCGGTGCAATCACCCACGTAACCTGCCTGGGTCCAGCCCTTATAAGCGCTGTCGAACAGGAACATATTGTGGCTGTGGTCTGCGTGACCTCTGCTGCCGTGGAAGCTGTGGGACAGCACAGACGCCTCTTTGCTGCCGGTGTATTTCATCTCGCCGCCGAACACACGGGCATAGCCGAAGCCTGCGTTATAGGTGTCGCTGGAGTAAGCAGCGATCAGGTGGCCCCAGGACTTTGCGCCCATCATGCCCGTATCCTCCAGAGTGCCGCCGTACACGTGCAGCGTTGCATCGTCACCGGTACCCTGACCGTTGACCGCAATACAGCCGCCACGGGATGCCACACCCTGAACGATGGAATCGTGGATCCAACCGCCGAACATCTGCATCCGGGTGTTGGCGGTGATCATCACGTTAGGGCCGGTGGTAGCGTCCTGCTGGTTGGTGCGATTGGTAGTGCCGTAAGCGATCTCGCCGCCGTACAGATCAAATACGCTCTTGCCGCCGAGGTAGATATTACCGCCGCCGTTGGTCAGACCCACCACGTTGCTCTGACCGTTATTCACATTACCGCCGTACATCACCAGGGTGGTGTTGTCGCCGTAAATATTCGAACCGGAGCCGGAAGTCCAGCCGTCCTTGATCTGCCCGTCGTACAGTTCGATCACACCGCCGTCGGAGTAGATATTGCCGCCCTTTTTCAGGGTCGCATTCTCTGCTGCCAGACCGGCAATCGTGCCGCCGTACAGCTGAAGTGTTGCATTGGACAGATAGATATTTGCGCCGTTATCGGCAATACCGCCGCTGATATCGCAGTCATAGATGCGCACCAGGCTGGTCTTTTCCGCAGCGTAGATATTACCGCCGCCGTAAGCAGCCGTGCCGCCGGTAATGCTGCCGGCATAGAGGTAGTAACCCTTGCCCTCAGCCTTGCCGTAGTTGGAAACATAGACATTACCGCCGCTGTGCTCCGCATTGCCGGCAGTAATTGTGCCGCCGTACTGATGGACTTGTGCGCCACCGTTGACAGACAAATTGCCGCCGTCACCGGTAATGGCGGAAACGAAAGGTGTCTTGCCGCCGGTGATAGTGCCGCCGGAGATATACAGCTGTGCGCTCTCGTCCAGATAGATGTTGCCGCCGTTGCCGGCAACACCGTTCTGAATGGTGCCGGAAACCAGATACATACAGCTGCCGCCCACCAAGGTCACTGCGCCGCCGGCATCACGCAAGCCGGATGCAGAGCCGTTGATCACGCTGTCGCCCTTGACCACCACAGTGGCAGTGCCACCGGCATAGATAACACCGGCATAGCGCTTGGCGCTGATGGCGCTGTCATCGGTATTGGACATGGTCACGCCGTCCAGCTCCAGAGCGCTGCCCTCGCCGGTGACAGCGATGACGCCGCCGTCGGCATCTGCGCCGGCAGACTGGACCGTGCCGTTTTTCAGGATCAGCTTTGCGCCGGCATCCACCGCAAACACCTGATTTGTCTTGGCAGACAAGGTGTTGCCGTTCAGGTCAATGACGACAGTATGGCCGTTGCCGATCTGACCGACCTGGTCAACGGTCACGTTGCCGGAAAGCTTAAAGTAATATGTACCGGGCTCGGTAATATTGTTCAGAGCCGTGCTTTTGTCGGTCTGAAACCAGGATGCAAAATTCTTGGCAGATGCCAGCGCAGCAGGATCCGATTCCGTTCCTGCGCCGCCGCAGCCAGCCAGCAGGGCAGCGGTCATTGCCACAACCAGCAAAATACTCAAATACTTTTTCATTTGGTTACCTCCTTTTCGTGTCAACTTTTATTCTATCGTACCAATTACCAATCTGTCAATAAAAATATACAAATTTGCAGGCGTTTTCCCTCTGTTTTTGTTACAATATTTACCTTTAACAAAAATCACCGGAACGGCTTTTCGTTCCGGTGATTTGCTCTTTTATTGTTCGGTGGTGCGCCATGCAGAGCCGCAATCTGCGCAGTTGTGCTGGGTATATGCGCCCATATCGTTTCATGGTCATGCCTCCTCTTTTCGCTTTTCGATTTTATCATATCGATTTATGCCTTGTCAACAAAACAGAAAGACCGGAGAAAGCTCTCCGGTCTTTTTGCGGGCGAGTGCCCGCAGACAAACTCGCACCTACATATTTGTAGTCGTTATCTCTCTGCCCGGTAACGCTACACATTACGTTGTCATTGCGAGCCGTAGGGGCGTGCATTGCACGTTCGCGGAGCCCCTACAACTGTCAATTCTCAACAGCTGCCGGGCGGCGCTTTTTCAGCTTATACAGCTCCTCGGTGGCAAGTCTTGTTTTCGCCACCACATCGCCGCAGCCTCTGGGGAAGCAGTAATACAATACATCATTGTTGCCGATGCAGATCACATCGCCGATCTCATACCAATAATAGTCCGCATACAGACTGTAGCAAGCCAGCGGGCCTTGGGAATATTCCAACTTGCCGTGGCAGCCGGTAAGGGTAAAGCCGTTGCTGTCATGCACCAACTTGCCCTGCCCCACCATGTAAATAGCGTTGTAATCCACCATCATGCCGATGTCTACATCCGCTTCCAGCCGATATGTATCCTCCTGCAGCTGCTTGCGTACCATCTGCCGCTGCCAGTCGTACCAATCCGGGATATGGGTAAAGGCAGGTTGTCCGTCGGCGGCTTCCAGTTCGCCATACTCCGTCAGGGTATAGACCTTGCCGCAGTTGTGACAGGTCAGCGTAACGCCCTTGCCTTCGGTTTTGCCCTCGGTTTCGCAGTGGGGGCAGCGGTAAAGGATGCGATTCAGACCGTCCGCCCGGAACGGCTCGTCGATACGCACATTATTCTCCTGCTGCCAGCGGAAATTATCGAAGCTAAATGCCTTGTCCAGCAGGGCATCCAGCTGGGCAACGGACATCTGCTTGACCTCCTCGGCGGTGGCAAGCAGCGTCACATCCGCGCTGACCTTGACCTTACGCTTTTGCAGGCAGTTGTACAGCGGATCTCTTGCGAATGCGCCGTGGGTGATCACTGTCACCACCGGCACCCCCAGCTTTTTCAGCAGCACACCCATTTTCCGGGGCAGCGGTGTCGCCGTGCCGTCAAAGGAGTAGCTGGCTTCCGGGTACATCAGCACGCTGGACTTTTTCTTTTTCAGCAGATACTCCATATCCTTGACCAGGGACACATCGGTGACGAATTTCTTGGTAGGGATACAGCCGATGAGCCGCATCAGCAGCGCCATACCAAAGCCCACAAAGCCGTCAGAAGTGCAGACGATGCCGTAGCGCCGGGGATAGAAAATTTTAGACACGATTTTCAGGTCAATGAAGCTGGAGTGATTCATAAGAATCAGGCAAGGCTCTTTTTTGCCCAGCCGCTCCATGCCATGGGTGCGGTAAGTAAAGCCCGTGGGCAGCAGATCGAAAATTGCCAAAATACGGATCACCGTATGCAAAAGCATATTGGGGCGCAAAGGCTTGCGATGCTGGGGTCGCTTTTTTGCCATGACCTTCTCATAGGAAAGCCGTTTGGTTGCGATTTTCATATCTTTTCACCTCTGTCTTTTTCACAAAGGCTTCTCCTCAAGGAGAAGGCTTATCTCAATTATTCCTCGGTTTCGTCCTCAGTTTCGTCCTCGTCGTCCAACGCTTCCTCGGCTGCTTCCAGCTCTCTTGCCGCCACTACATTGACAAACAGATTCTGCCGGTCGTGCTTACGGAATGCCAGCGCCACCAATGCCACCGCAGCGGCAAAGCAGCTGATCGCCGCCAGCAGCTGGCTGACCCGGACAGGGCCCCAGTACAGACTGTCCATACGCATACCCTCGATAAAGGTGCGACCCAAGCCGTACCAGAAGGCATAACCCAGTGCGATCTGACCGTCATACTGCCGCTTTTTGGACAGGAAATGCAGCGCCACAAAGCCCATCAGATTCCACACAGACTCATAAAGGAAAGTGGGGTGGTAATATTCGTATGCCTGGGTGGTGGTGTTAAAAAGACCCATGCGGAAGAAGCTGTCGGTTTCTGCGCCGAAGGCTTCCCGGTTAAAGAAGTTGCCCCAGCGACCGATGACCTGACCGATCAGAAATCCCAGCAGCACCAAGTCCAGAACGGCGCCCAACCGGACTTTCTTGATGGCGCAGAACAGCAAAACGCTGAGCACTGCGCCGATAACTGCGCCGTAGATGGCGATACCGCCCTCCCAGATATACAGAACGCTGATGGGATTGGCGGCAAACCGATCCCACTCAAAAATGCAGTAGTATGCCCGGGCGAAAATGATAGACACCGGCACGATCCACAGTACGCCGTCCAGAATATCGTCCTCTTTCAGACCGAACTGCTTGCTGCGTTTCAGACCGTAGAGCACCGCCAGCAGCAAACCGATGGCGATGACGATGCCGTAAATGCGAACGTTCAGGCTGCCGATGGCGAATTCCTTAATGGGATTGAATTCCAATCCGATACCGGGAAAGCTGATCGACGAAAATTTACTTACATCCATTTATGTCTCCTCCTTAGGAACGATCACCGACAGACAGCTTCGTTCCTCGGTCACTGTCCGGGCGATAAAGTCCAGAATATCTTTGATCTCCACCTGCCGGTAGATTTCCGGGAAGCGGAAATAATCAAACCCTGAAAAATGGTAAGCGCAGACACGAAAAGCCGTGGAATCAAAGCTATCCAAGTCCCGGATCCGCCGACCCATGGCGCTGCGCTTCATCCGCAGGAAGTCCTTTTCTGCCAAACCCTCTGCCACCAGACGCTTTGCCGCCTGCATAATGGCATCCGCCACCGCTTTGGGGTCACGGCTGTCGCCGGAGGCGGTGAGCAGCGCCATGCCCTCCACTGTTTCGTAGCCGCCGGCAAAGGAGTTGTCGATAAGACCCATTTCATACAGCTGCAGATACAGCGGTGAGGACTCGCCGTACAGCGCCTCCGCTGCCAAGTCGCCCACAGCCTCCCAGAACACCGCCTGCTCGCCATTCTCCGGCGGCTCGCACTTGAAGCCCAGCTGGAACATGGGCATGGCGACCTCCATGGTCTGCTCCACATAATGCTGCTTGCAGGTCATATCCTCCTGCCAACGGCGCTGCCGGGTCACAGTTTCCGCCGGCTTGGGGGGCAGGATCTGCTCCGCCAGCTGCACTACCTGCGCCGGGTCAACATCGCCCACCACGCACAAAAGCATGTTGTCCGGGCGGTAAAATGCCCGGTGGCAGCTTTCCAGCACCGCCGGTGTGATCTTGGCGATGGTGTCCCGCCAGCCTAAAATCGGCACGGCAATGGGGTGATTGCAGTACATCCCGTCCACCATATTTTCAAACACCCGAGTATCGGGGCTATCCTCGTTCATGCCGATTTCCTGACCGATGATACCCTGCTCTTTCTGCACGCTTTCGGCGGTGAAATAGGGTGTGGAAACATATTCCAGCAGCAAGCGCAGACAGCCTTCAAAATTTTCCGTGCAGCTAAAATAATAAGCGGTCATATCGTAGCTGGTGAAGGCATTGGGAATTGCGCCCATGGCGGCAAATTCCGCCGTCACATCCCGATCCGGCATGTCAAACAGCTTATGCTCCAGATAATGGGCAACGCCGGCAGGGGCAGAGATGCTCTCGCCGTCCACCTGAAATTGGGTGTGGAGCGCACCGTAATCCGTGACGAAATATGCCAGCTTCCGGGTAAAGCCGGGACGGGGCACTACCACCACCGGCAAGCCGTTATTAAGGGTCGTGCGGTATACATTTTCTCCTAAAGTGGGATAGGTAAACTGTTTCATGCTTGCACCCCCTTCAGGAAATAAGTGGTATGCAGCTGCAAGGTGTTGGCAGCCGCCGTTACTTCCTCTGCCCTCACTTCCGCCAGCTTTTCCATGTATTCTTGCGGGGTCATGCCCAAGCCGCTGAGGGCAGTGGTAGCGTAATAGTTTTCGATAGCGCCGGGGGAATCGTGAGTACCCCGGAGACTGGAGATCACCGCCTGCTTGGCGGCATTCAGCTCCTCCGGAGAAATCTCGCCCCGCTTACAAGCTTCCAGCTGGGCAAAAATCTGCTGCCGGGTCACCGGCTCTTTTTCAAAATCAATGCCGGCAAACACTGCCAAAATACCCTTAGAGCCGTGGTAGCCGGAGCCAATGTCATAGCACAGTGACATCTTTTCCCGTACCTGCATAAACAGCTTGCTGGTCATACCGCCGCCAAAGACGGTGTTCAGCAGCTGCATGGCAGGATACCGGGGGTCACGCAGCGTGATGGGGGTGGTAAAGCCCATAGCCAGCTTGCCTTGGGCGATGTCCATTTGCTCTGTGTGGTCGCCGGTGGCAGGACTGTGAAAGCCGGTCTGCTCCGGCAGGGGGATATAGTCTCTTTCCAGTCCGGCGAACATAGGCTGCAAAAGCCGGGAAACTTCCTCCGGCGCAGCGCCGCCTACATAAAACAACTCGATGCGGCTATGCTTCAGCAGCTTCTGATACTGGTCATAAAGACCTGCGGGGGTGATGGTCTGCACATCGGTAATTTCGCCCAGACGGGGGATGCCGAAGCTGTCGGCTGCGCACATTTCTTTCAACAGCTGCGCATTACAATATGCCCGCTTATCGTTGCGCTGGGACTCGATAGCGGCCATAAGATTTTTCTTTTCGCTTTCCACAAAACTCTGGGAAAATGCGCCGTTTTCCAGCGCCGGACGCAGCAGCAATTCCTGCAAAAATTCCACCATAGGCGCCAAAATGCCATCGCCTGCCATGGCAAAGCGGTCGCCCACAAAGCTGCAGTGCAGTCCGGTGGTCTGATAGTCACCCACCCGGCGCACCAGCGCCCCTACGGATGCGCCGTACAGATCGTCCAGCCGCAATGTAATTGCCCGCAGGTCGGGGGCAGACTCCGTGCCACGGAGCAGCACCGCCGGCAGCAGCGCATTCAGCGCCGCCGTTTCCCGACGCATCTGCTGCACGAACTGCAAACTCAGGCAGCCTTGCTTAAAGCGTTCATCGGGAAAACACCGCAGGGTGATTCCCGGGTATAAAGTAAAGGTTTGGATCATAGGTCTCTCCTGAAAATTAGTACCGTTATTATAAACCCTTTTGCGCAAAATAGCAATCGCTACTTATAGAATTGAGAATTGAGAATTGAGAATTGATAATTATTTTCTATTGATGAGAAAACCCGTGTCATTCCGAGAGAGCGAAGCGAGTCGAGGAATCTGCGCACCGAATAACTGCTTAGCAATAACGATCGTGCGTAGATTCTTCGACTTCGGCTGCGCCTACGCTCAGAATGACAGCATTGGGAAATTTTTAACTCTTAATTATTAATTATCAATTCTCAATTATCAATTAAAAAAGGAGAGACTTTCGTCTCTCCTTTTCTTACTTCCACAGTCCGTCGGGATATTTTCCATCCTCTGCCAGCTGCCGCAGCGCCGCCACCACCATGGGCTTATCCGCCGCGTATGTAACGCCGTACCAACGGTCCTGAGAGGTCAGCACCCGGACAGTTGCCTTGCCCGCCTTCAAAAGCGCATCCACGCTCCGGGGCAGCAAGAACTCCGCTTTCATGGGATTTTCCGGTACTTTCTCTGTCAAGAATCCGGGGAACTGCTTTTCCAGCTCTGCCAAAAATCCCGGGGTGAAGCCGAACATATTCATGGACACCACGGTATCCGCCGCCAGCTCGGTCCAGCTTTCGCCGTCCTCGGTAAAGCGAATGGCATCCGGCTGTTTCTCGATTCGCAGCCGCTCCACGATATCCGCAAGATAGCCCTTTTCGTCCACGGTACAGACACCTCTTGCCACAGAGCCATGCTCCGTCACGGTGTTGCCCAGCATGTAGCCAACCATGCAGTAGTCCGCCTTTTCCTTGTCGGCGGCGGTGCATAAGTACTGATAGATCACCTTGAAAGCGTCCTTGCCGTAGTAATCGTCGGCATTGATCACCGCAAAGGGCGCGCCGTCGATTTCCGGGGCGGCGCACAGCACTGCGTGGCTTGTGCCCCAAGGCTTTTCACGACCTTCCGGTACAGCAAAGCCAGCCGGAATTTTCTCACGCTCCTGATAGGCGTAACGGATCTCCATGGGGCAGCGCTCCAGCCGCTTGCCCACGGTGTCCATAAAGTCCTTTTTGATGGCTTCCTTGATAATAATCACGGCAGTTTCAAAGCCTGCCTCGTATGCATCGAACAAAGAGTAGTCCAGAATCGCCTCGCCGTGGCTGCCCACCGGGTCGATCTGCTTCAGACCGCCGTAACGGCTGCCCATACCGGCAGCCATGACCACCAAAACCGGTTTTTTGCTCATAAGTAACCCTCCTTACGGAAAACAACTGACAACATTATACACCACCGGCGGCAAAATCGCAACCGTCAATATACACCGCCTGTCCGCTGACCTTGTCCCAGGTAAATTCCTTGGCAAGCTCCCCGGCGCTGACCGGCACATTTTGGTCGATAACACCGGCGGCAAATGCCAGCTTGCCCAGCAGCTGCTGGGGCGTCATGTGCTTTCGCAGCGCACCCAGATCCAAATCGCCGTCCCGCTTGCTCAGCCGCCGACCGTCGGGGGCAAGGAGCATGGGCACATGGGCATACCGGGGATGGTCAAAGCCGAATAGCTCCTGCAGATACATCTGCCGGGGCGCTGAGCTTAGTAAGTCCGTGCCACGGACAACTTCCGTTACACCTGCCTCGCCGTCGTCCACCGTCACCGCCAGCTGATACACATACACACCGTCTGCCCGGCGGACAACGAAGTCGCCGCAATCGGTGGCGAGATTTTCTGTGTACTGCCCTTGTACCAAGTCTTGTAGTTGCCACAGCTTGTCCGGCACCATGACCCGGAACGCAGGCGCTCTGCCGGCAACCGGCTCTGTCCGATTCCGGCAAGTGCCGGGATAGACATAAGTGCCGTCCGCCAAATGGGGGGCGTCCACACTGTGCAGCTGACTGCGGGTACACCAGCACCGGTACAGAAGTCCCAGCTGCCCCAGCCGGTCAAAATACCGGTCATACACCGCTGACCGCTGGCTTTGCTGCGGCGTTTCCAAATCCCAGTCAAGACCCAGCCACAGCAAATCCTGCCGCAAAAGGTCTGCAAATTCAGCGCTGGTGCGCTGGGTATCCAAATCCTCCATTCGCAGCACCATAGCGCCACCCTGACTGCGAACAGACAACCATGCCAGCAGCGCCGCAAACACATTGCCCAAATGCATCCGCCCGGAGGGTGTGGGGGCAAACCGACCTACCACCGCCATCAGAACAAACCTCCCAGCTGCAGATAGATCCACAGCACAGCGCCTACCACCGCCGCCAATACCAGTACCAGCAGCGCCAGCAGCCAGCCGAAGCCCTTACCGCTGTCCGACTGCACCTGCTCCGCCAGGTCCTCCGGGTCAAGGTCTGTATCGTCGGCGTTATAAGCACGATAACCGGAGGCGTAGTTTTTCAGGTCTGCGCCATAGCTGTTGGCATGATTCTGATAGACCCGGGGGGCAGCGCCGGGACGGGTGTCGGCAAAGAGCACCTCCAGGGCATCCTCGTCCAGATATTCTTCCGTATCGGTCACTTCCGCCGGCTCTATGTCCAGCAGCGCCTTTTCCAGCCGCTGAAGCTCTGCATCCTGATCACGAAACATACCATCGCCTCCTTTTTCTTTATTCTACCGCAAATCATTGTCTATGTAAAGGGAATGGAAAAAGAGCGGAAAATAATTCTCCATTCACAATTAAAAAGCACCGCCACCCGGCGGTGCTTTTTTTTAAACCTTGGGCATGCCGGCGAAGCCTTTTTCCAGCTCCTCGTCGGTGGGGACATAGTCCTCCATCATACCGTTGTGGAATTTTTCGTAGGCGTACATATCGAAGTAACCCGTGCCGGTCAGACCGAATACGATGGTCTTTTCCTCGCCGGTTTCGATGCACTTTTTCGCCTCGTCCAGCGCCACCTTAATGGCATGGGAGCTTTCCGGCGCAGGCAAAATGCCTTCAATGCGAGCAAAATACTCTGCCGCCTCAAAAACCTCCGTCTGCTTCACAGACACAGCTTCCATAATGCCGTCGGCATACAGCTGGGACAAGGTGGAGCTCATGCCGTGATACCGCAGACCGCCTGCGTGGTTGGCTGCGGGGATAAAGCCGCTGCCCAATGTGTACATCTTTGCCAGAGGGCAGACCATACCGGTGTCGCAGTAGTCGTAGGCAAACTTGCCACGGGTCAGGCTGGGGCAGGAGGAGGGCTCAACGGCGATGATCTTATAATCCGCCTCGCCCCGGAGCTTTTCGCCCACAAAGGGTGCGATCAGACCGCCCAAGTTAGAGCCGCCGCCGGCGCAGCCGATGATAATATCGGCTTTTACATGATACTTATCCAGCGCCGCCTTGGTCTCCAGACCGATAACGCTCTGATGGAGCATGACCTGATTGAACACGCTGCCCAGCACATAACGGTAACCCTCCATAGAGGTGGCTGCTTCCACCGCCTCGGAAATGGCGCAGCCAAGGCTGCCGCTGGTACCGGGGTGGGCTGCCAGGATCTTTCTGCCTACCGCTGTATCCATAGAGGGAGAGGGGGTGACGGATGCGCCGTAGGTACGCATGACCTCCCGGCGGAAAGGCTTCTGCTCATAGGAGCATTTGACCATGTACACCTTGCAGTCCAAGTCAAAGTAGGAGCAAGCCATGGAAAGGGCAGTGCCCCACTGACCGGCGCCGGTCTCGGTGGTCACACCTTTCAGACCCTGCTGCTTGGCATAGTATGCCTGGGCGATGGCAGAGTTGAGCTTGTGAGAGCCGGAGGTGTTGTTGCCCTCGAACTTATAGTAGATTTTCGCCGGTGTACCCAGCTTTTTCTCCAGACAGTATGCCCGGATCAGGGGCGCAGGACGATACATCTTATAGAAATCCCGGATCTCCTGGGGAATGGGGATGTAGGGATTGGTGTCGTCCAGCTCCTGCTTCACCAGCTCGTCGCAGAAAACCACGCTCAGCTCCTGGGCCGTCATGGGCTGCAGGGTCTGGGCATTCAGCAGCGGCGCCGGCTTATTGACCATATCCGCCCGCAGGTTATACCAGGCCTTAGGCATCTCCTCTTCGTCCAGATAGATTTTGTAGGGAATCACTTTTTCAGACATATTACCGTCTCCTTTTATAATTGAGAATTTGCCCCCAACTTTGTCATCCCGAGTAAGCCGCAGGCGCATCGAGGGATCTACGCATTATCGATACCCAAGAGCCGTCATTCGGTGCGTAGATTCCTCGACTTCGTTTCACTACGCTCGGAATGACCGGTTATAAAGGGACAAAAAATACCCGTCCCAAATGCTGGGACAGGAGAACATTCCTGCGGTGCCACCCGGCTTGGCGCATACTGCGCCCGCTTATGCGTACAAACATACGCCGACTTTGGTAACGGAGGGTCGCTCCGGCGCCCATACTCGGTTTCCCTTTCCGGTTGCCCTCGGAAGTCCATTGGGCCTTAGGTCTGACGCTGCGCTTCCACCGCCGGCAGCTCTCTTTGGAAAGACTTGTAAGGCTTACTCACTCTTCCTCAACAGTTTATGCTATTATATGCCCCTGCCCAGCGTCTGTCAAGCCTTTTTTGGCAAGTAACCACTTGACACATATAGGCAGTTGTGATACTATTCCAGTAATGAAATAACGATTGATAGAGGCGCGTCGCACCATCAGTACCCTCGCCGGATGCCTTCGCAGGGCGTTAGCGTTGGAAAAGGGGTCGTCGCCGAAGGGAGCTAAGGCGCAAAGCTCACCTGGGCAGGCAAAGAATATTTGTCTGACTGTCGCAGCTGCGGTGTGCTATCTTTTTCATCTGTCTACCCGGCAAGGGTGTCTTTCAGATGACCCGATAGCCGATGTATGCCTGCATCGGTCTTTTATTTTGTACAGACCCCAATGAACAGACGATTCTCAATTTGTAAAAGGAGATATTTTTATGAGCAAGACGATTTTTACCGGCGCAGCTACCGCCCTGATCACCCCCATGACCAAAGAGGGTGTGGACTATGCCGCTTTTGAAAAACTGATCAACTGGCAGATTGCGGAAGGCATCGACGCTCTGGTGATCTGCGGTACTACCGGCGAGGGCGCTACCCTGGACGACCGGGAGCATAAGGAAGTTCTGGAATTTGCCCTGAAAGTGGCAAATGGCAGAGTGCCTATGATCGCCGGCACCGGCTCCAATGATACCAATTACGCCATTCGGCTGACCCAGCATGCCTGCCAGATCGGCTACGATGCCATTCTGTCCGTCACTCCTTACTATAATAAGGCAACGCAAAAGGGTCTGATCGCCCACTTCACCGCCATTGCCGATGCCTCCACCAAGCCGCTGATCCTATACAATGTACCCAGCCGCACCGGTGTGAATATCGAGCCGGCAACCTACGCTGCCCTGGCAGACCACCCCATGATCCAGGGCATCAAGGAAGCCAACGGCAATATTTCCAGCGTTGTGGAAACTGCTGCGCTGGTAGGGGACAAGCTGGATATCTACTCCGGTAACGACGATCAGATCGTACCCATTATCGCCTGCGGCGGCAAGGGCGTGATCTCCGTGCTGTCCAACCCCCTGCCCAAGGAAACTTCCCAAATGTGCCACCTGGCTATGAACGGTGATGTTCCCGGGGCAATGGCGCTGCAGAAAAAGTACCTTGCCTTGGCAAACACCTTGTTCTGCGAGGTCAATCCCATTCCCGCCAAGGCAGCTATGGCTGCCATGGGCTTCTGCGAGAACTACCTGCGGCTGCCCCTGACCACCATCGACGAGAAACATGAGGAAACCCTGCTTGCCCGGATGCGGGAAGTGGGTTTGGAGGTATAATATGATCCGAATCGGAATCGTTGGCTACGGCAATCTTGCCAAGGGTGTGGAATGTGCCATCACCCAAAACCCCGATATGACTTTGGCGGCGGTATTTACCCGCCGTGACCCTGCCGGTGTGCAGATCAAGACCCCCGGTGTGCCGGTGCTACCGGTTGGGGAGGCTGCTGCATGGAAAGACAAAATCGACGTCATGATCCTCTGCGGCGGCAGCGCTACCGACCTGCCGGAAATGACCCCCGCTTTTGCCCGGGACTTCAATGTGATCGACAGCTTTGACAACCACTCCCAAATCCCCGTCCACTACGCAAATGTGGATAAGGCGGCGACCGAGGGCGGCAATATCGCCTTTATCTCTGTGGGTTGGGACCCGGGTCTGTTCTCCGTGAACCGGCTGTATGCCGGTGCGATCCTGCCCCAGGGCAAGGACTACACCTTCTGGGGCAAGGGCGTGAGCCAAGGTCACTCCGACGCTGTGCGCCGCATCGAGGGTGTGGCGGACTGCCGGCAGTACACCATTCCCGTGCCGGAGGCTATGGACCGTGTCCGCGCCGGCGAAAATCCGGAGCTGACCACCCGGGAAAAGCACACCCGCTACTGCTATGTGGTAGCCAAAGAGGGCGCTGACAAGGCTGCCCTCGAGCAGACCATCAAGACCATGCCCGCCTACTTCGCCGACTACGATACCACCGTGGAATTCATTTCCGCTGAGGAGATGGCGGCAAACCACAGCGGTCTGCCCCACGGCGGCAGCGTGATCCGCAGCGGTGTCACCGGCTGGAACGGTGAGAACCGTCAGACCATCGAATACAAGCTGACACTGGACTCCAACCCGGAGTTTACTTCCAGCGTGCTGGTGGCAATGGCAAGAGCCGCTATGAAAATGAAAGCCCGGGGCGAGCGTGGCTGCAAGACCATTTTCGATGCCGCACCTGCCGACCTGTCCATGCAAAGTCGTGAGGACATTATCGCCCACCTGCTGTAACAATGCATAATGCATATTTTAACTGTCACTTTTGAAAGATTACGAAAGCAAAAGAGGAATCTTATGTTATACAACAATCTCGGTATCAGCGATGCCGGACATCTGACCTTTGCCGGCTACGATACCGCCGAGCTTGCCCAGACCTACGGCACGCCCCTGATGGTCATGGACGAAGCGGTGATCCGTAACCGCTGCCGCACCTATATTTCCGCCATGCAGGCCTACCTGCCTGCCGGCTCTCGCCCGCTGTATGCCAGCAAAGCTCTGAGCATCAAGCGCATTTATGAGATCATGGCGCAGGAGGGCATGGGTATCGATGTGGTGTCCGCCGGCGAACTGTACACCGCCGCCGAGGCTGGTTTTCCCATGGAAAACGCCTACTTCCACGGCAACAGTAAGACCGACCGGGACATCGCCTTTGCCATGGACAAGGGTCTTGGCTGCTTTGTCTGCGACAACGCTGACGAGCTGGATGCCATTGATGCCGAAGCCGGTCGCCGGAACATCCGGCAAAAAGTGCTGCTGCGGCTGACCCCGGGCATCGACCCCCACACCCATGAGAAAATCAACACCGGTAAAATCGACTCCAAGTTCGGCGCTGCCATTGAGACCGGGCAGGCGGAGCAGCTGATTTTGCTGGCGCTTTCCAAGAAAAATATCGACCTGCAAGGCTACCACTGCCACATCGGCTCTCAGATTTTTGACCATGCGCCGTTCTGTGATGCGGCGGTGCTGATGCTGGAATTTATCGCCCAGATCCGGGACAAGCACGGCTTTACCGCCCCGGTGCTGAATTTGGGCGGCGGCATGGGCGTTCCCTACAAGGCAGAACACCCCACCATCGACTATGCGGTCAACATCCAAAATATCGGCAAGCTGATCGACGATACCTGCAAGAAGCTGAACCTGACACCCCCCGCCATTTTGATGGAGCCGGGCAGAAGTATCGTGGCAGATGCCGGTATGACGGTTTACAAAGTCACTTCCATCAAGCAGATCCCCGGCTTCAAGAACTATGTGGCTGTGGACGGCGGCATGACGGACAACCCCCGCTACACCTTGTACCAGGCGGAATACACCGTACTGCCGGCGGACAACATGCTGGCAGAAAAAGACCATGTCTACACCGTTGCCGGCTGCTGCTGCGAAAGCGGCGACCTGCTGCAGGAGGATGTTTCCCTGCCCCAGCCCAAGCGTGGCGACCTGCTGGCGGTACTGACCACCGGCGCCTACAACTTCTCCATGGCGTCCAACTACAACCGTGTCCCCCGCCCGCCCATTATCATGCTGGGCGAGAAGGGCGCATACGAGGCAGTCCGCCGGGAGAGCTACGACGACCTGCTGCGCAACGACAGATAAGAAAAAGGCCGGGAGACCCGGTCTTTTTTCATGCAAAACGGTGGTGTCGGCTTCGCCGACTTTTCAAGTCGTCGCCTACGGCGACACATTCGTTTTGCACTTTGCATTCTATATTGTCACCGATTGACAGCTATGTTATAATGATTTCCAGAATATAACACCAAGGAGTGATCCTATGTTTACCATTCATAAACTGCGGGACGATGCCACCCTGGACTTTGCCGCCCAGGAGCTGCAGGAGTACCTGCTGATGATGATGCCGGAGGGTGGCTGCAGCGTGATCCGCAGAGATCCCGATGCCGTGGACGGTTTTCGGCTGGGTCTACTGGAGGACTTCGGTCTGCCCAACGAGGCAGCCGACCCGGCGCTGGACGACATTGTCCATATCGAAACCGACGAAAATGGCGGTATCCTTGCCGGCTCCAACCCCCGGAGCGTGCTGTTTGCGGTGTATCGCCTGCTGAAAGAAAACGGCTGCCGCTTCCTCTACCCCGGCGCCGACGGCGAGTATATCCCCATTCAGCCTTTGCGCCCGGTGTCCTACCATAAAATCGCTGACCACCGGATGCGTGGCTTCTGCGACGAGGGCAGCGAGTACCAGCAGAGCATGCTGGACGCTATCGATTTCTATGCCAAGCTGGAGCTGAACTGCTTCTCTCTGGAGTGGTTTATCCCCAACGGCTACTATACCCGCTACTACCTGCACATGGGCAACCCCAACCGCACCCCGGAGGAAGTCACCGACGCAACCATTCTGCAGTGGCGCCGCCAGTGCGAGGTGGAGCTGAACAAGCGTGGCATGGTGATCATCGGCATCGGTCACGGCTGGACCGCCCGTCCCTTTGGCTTCCCGGACAGCAACAAGGCTGTCAACGTGTTCGAGGGTCTGGACCAGTACACCCCGGAGCAGAAGTCCGTGCTGGCCATGCGTAATGGTGTCCGGGAGTTCCACCGGAAAGCGCCGCTGTACACCAATCTGTGCATGTCCAATCCGGATGTGCGCAGCCGTGTGGCAGACGAGGTGGTCAGCTTCGCCGAAGCCCACCCCAACTACACCTATCTGAACATCGCCCTTGCCGACGGCAACAACAACCACTGCGAGTGCGACGAATGTCAGAAAATGCGTCCCACGGACTACTATCTCATGATTCTCAACGAGATTGACGAGAAGCTCACCGCCAAGGGCATGGATACCCGGCTGGTGTTCATCTCCTATCTGGACACTTTCTTTGCCCCGGAAAAGGTCAAGCTCAATAACCCCGACCGCTTCACCATGATGTACTGTCCCATTTCCCGGGACTACTGTTCCAGTATCGGTCCGGACTCTGTGATTCCCGAGGCAAAGCCTTACATCCGCAACAACTGGGCCCGTCCCACCTCCACCGAGGAGTGCTATGCCTACCTGCTGGAGTGGCAAAAGCAGTTCCAGGGTACGGTGTACACCTTTGAGTACCACTTCTGGCGGCATCAGTATCTTGACCCCGGTCAGCTGGCCATCGCCAAGCGCATTTATGAGGATGTACGAAGCCTGAAGTTCATGGGCATGGACGGCTACATTGAGGACGGCTCTCAGCGGTCTTTCTTCCCCAACGGCTTCTTGGTATATGTCTATGCCGCTGCGCTGCTGGACGCCCAGCTGGAATTTGATGCGCTGGCTGAGGACTACTACAGCCATGTCTACGGCAAAGACTGGGAAAAGGTCTATGCTATTTTGCAGCAGGTCAGCCGTGCCTTTGACTTTGCTTATATGGAGGGTGTGCGTTCCAAGAACACCGACATCTCTCTGTATTACGACCCCGACCGGGTGAGCCGGCTGGATGCAGTGCATGACATGGCCGCCCAACTGCGTTCGTTGGCGGCACGGCACAAGAACATGCCTAACCGTCCCCAGACCGTGACCTGGCGGATGCTGCAGCGCTATACCGAGTATCTGGACCGCTGGGCAGAGGTGGTCAAGACCAAGGCCATGGGTCACAATTTCGTGGCAAAGGAGCTGGTGGCAGAGTTCAAGGCCCAGTTCGGCAAGTACGAACTGGAAATGGAGCCTTACTACGACCACGGCTTGGCATGCCGTGTGCTGGAGCATATCACCTCCGGCTTCAAGGGCGTCATTCTGGAATAAAACAACTTCCCGGGAAAGCGGCGCTTTCCCGGGACTTGTTTTATCATTGCACAATGCATAATGCTTTATTCTAGGAGATTGCCACGGGCACTCGCCCGCAATACTCGGAAGGACAACGTAATGTGTAGCGTTACCGGGCAAAAATATAGCGAAAACAACCATGTCTGTGCGAGTTTGTCTGCGGGCACTGGCCCGCAAAAAGACCGAAGGACGAATCCTTCGGTCTTTTGTTTTTACTTGGCGTATTCCACTGCCTTGGTCTCCCGGATGCAGTTGACCTTGATCTGACCGGGGTATTCCAGTTCAGACTCAATTTTCTTTGCGATCTCACGGGCAAGAATGATCATATTGTCCTCGGTGACTTCCTCGGGCTTGACCATAATACGAACCTCACGACCGGCCTGGATAGCAAATGCTTTCTCAACGCCGGGGTAAGAGCCGGTGAGCTCCTCCAGCTTCTGCAGACGGCGGATGTAGTTCTCCACATTCTCACGGCGAGCGCCGGGACGGGCAGCAGACACTGCATCGGCAGCCTGCACCAAGATAGCAATGACTGTCTTCGGCTCAACATCGCCGTGGTGGGACTCGATAGCGTTCACAATGACCGGGTTTTCCTTGTACTTCCGGGCAAGATCAGCGCCCAGCTGTACGTGGCTGCCCTCCACCTCATGGTCGATGGACTTGCCCAAGCCATGCAGCAGACCAGCACGCTTTGCCAAGGTCACATCCACACCGAGCTCCGCCGCCATCAGGCCGGCGATGTGGGCAACTTCCATGGAGTGGTTCAGCACATTCTGACCGTAGGAAGTACGGTACTTCTGACGACCCAGGATCTTCACCAGCTCCGGGTTCAGACCATGGACACCGGTCTCGTAGCAGGCACGCTCGCCGGCCTCGCGAATGGTGCGATCCACTTCCTTCTGCGCCTTCTCCACGCAATCCTCGATACGGGTGGGGTGGATGCGGCCGTCTACGATCAGCTTTTCCAGCGCCATTCTCGCCACCTCACGGCGGACGGGATCAAAGCTGGAAACGGTAATGGCTTCGGGGGTATCGTCGATGATCAGGTCAACACCGGTGATGGTCTCCAAGGTGCGGATATTCCGACCCTCACGGCCAATGATACGACCCTTCATATCATCGTTGGGCAGAGGCACAACGGAAACGGTAGCCTCTGCGGCATGATCGGCAGCGCAGCGCTGGATGGCGATAGAGATAATTTCTCTTGCCTTCTCCTCCGCCTCGTCCTTCATCTCCTGCTCGATCTGCTTGATTTTCATAGCGGTATCGTGGCGGATATCCTCCTCCACGGTTTTCAGCAGGTGCTGCTTTGCCTGCTCCTGGGTCAGACCGGAGATCTGCTCCAAGGTGGCAAGGTGCGCCTTCTTGACTGCCTCGGCCTCCTCTTTAGCGACGGCGACCTCTTGCAGTTTCCGGGCAAGGTCCTCTTCCTTCTTTTCGAAGTTTTCAGCCTTCTTGTCCAGAGTCTCTTCTTTTTGCTGCAGCCGGCGTTCCTGCTTGGTCAACTCGGCGCGGCGTTCTTTGACTTCTTTTTCGTGCTCTGTGCGGGATCTATGGATCTCGTCCTTTGCCTCCAGGAGCATTTCCTTTTTGCGGCTCTCGCCACTGCGGATCGCCTCGTTGATCAGGCGGGTAGCCTCCTGCTCTGCAGAGCCGATCTCACGCTCGGCAGTCTTTTTCCGCAGGAATGTACCTACGGGAATACCCACGCCCAAACCCACAACGGCGGCAAGAACGATCAATAAAATCGTCAACGGTTCCATAAAATCTATGCACACCTCCTTTTCCAAAATTCGACATAGAGGTGAGCGCAACAGGCCCCATGTGTAAAATTGGTAAGCACCGTCGGTCCCAACCGACGGAATAGTTCAATAAAACAGATGAGGCGCAAAACGCAAACCTCGGTAGTTATACATGAAACGCATACGGATAATGCGTACACTATACCGAATCTATTGTACCGCCCCACAAAGGCGATGTCAAGAAAAAATACAGAAAAAACCAGCAAAATCAATGCGCAAAGCGTAATTGAGAATTGAGAATTATTTTTGATAACAAACATGTTGTCATCCCGAGTAAGCCACAGGCGCATCGAGGGATCTACGCACCGAATGGCTGCTTATGCGTAACGACAATGCGTAGATTCCTCGACTTCGCTTCGCTCCCGCTCGGAATGACAGAGGTTTTGGCTAACGGAAAATAATTCTCCATTCTCAATTATTTACATACTTTCCCGTGCTTTTGGAAATACTGGTTGCAAGAGGTGTTGTTTATGGAGCAATTTTCCTGCGCCACCCGGGTCATTTCCGGGGCGGGCAGTGTTGGCTATTTGAAAGAGCTGGGCATCGGGAAACTGTTTTTGGTGGCTGACCCCTACTTTGCGGAAAACGGCACGGCGGACAAGCTCATTGCACTGTCCGGCGCCAAGGACAGCCGGATATTCGCCCGCATCTGTCCCGACCCTACCGTGGAGCTGGCGGCGGAGGGCACGGCGGAATTAAAGGATTTCGCCCCGGACACGGTGGTGGCGCTGGGTGGCGGCAGCGCCATGGACTGCGCCAAGGCCATGGTCTACTTTGCCGGTCTGGAAGTGACCTTTGTTGCCATTCCCACCACCTCCGGCTCCGGGTCGGAGGTGACAGACTTTGCCATTTTGACCCACAACGAAGTCAAGCACCCCCTTGTGGACGGTAAGCTGCGCCCAAATGTGGCGATTCTGGACAGCGACCTGCTGACCAAACTGCCCAAAAGCCTCATCGCCGATACCGGCTTTGACGTGCTGTGCCACGCTTTGGAAGCTTATGTTGGCAAAAATGCCGGCTCATTTACCGATGCGCTGGCAAAGGAAGCTTTTTCCACCGCCTTTGCCCAACTGCCGGCAAGCTTTGCCGGCGACCTGACCGCCCGGCAGGCTATGCACGATGCCGCCACCATGGCAGGTCTTGCCTTTACCCACGCCGGACTGGGTCTGTGTCATGCCATGGCGCATGCTTTAGGCGGCGCATTTCACATTCCCCACGGCAGACTCAACGCAATTTTGCTGCCGGCGGTACTGGACTGTAATGCCCACATCTGCCCGGAAAAATACGCTGCCATCGCCCGTGCCGCCGGACTACCCGGGGCATCGGATACGGTAGCAGTGCGGAATCTGCGAAACGGACTTGTGCGGCTGCGCCGGGAGCTGGGCATGCCCCAGACGCTGAAGGAAGCCGGTGTCGACCCCCGGGTGGTGTGGCAGAAAACACCGGCGCTGGTGACAGCGACCCTTGCTGACCCATGCTGTGACACCAATCCCCTGCCTGTGGAGGATTTTATGGTGCGTAAAATACTTGCGGAGGTAACCGGGCGTGGCTGACAGCTTGCTCTCTGTGGGTCTGGATGTGGGAACGACCACCACCCAGCTGATCGTCTCCCGGCTGACAGTGGAAAACCGGGCATCGTCTTTCGCCGTGCCGGAAATGACCATTACTGACAGAGAAATTTTGTACCGGGGGCAGGTGCATTTTACGCCCCTTTTGAATCAAGACCAAATTGACGGACAAGGCATCCGCCGGCTTGTTTCGCAGGATTATGAAACCGCCGGCATCACCCCTCAGGATGTGGACACCGGCGCTGTCATTATCACCGGGGAAACCTCCCGGAAAGAGAATGCCCGGGCGGTGCTGGGGGCGCTTTCAGACTATGCCGGGGATTTTGTTTCCGCCACCGCCGGGCCGGATTTGGAAAGCGTACTTGCCGCCAAGGGCGCCGGGGCGGTGGACTTCTCCCGGGAAACGGGAAAAACCGTTTTGCACATGGACATCGGCGGCGGCACATCCAACCTTGCCCTGATTGCCGATGGAAAAATCGTCGCCACCGGCTGTCTGAATGTGGGCGGCAGGCTCATAAAACTGGAGCATGGCAAGGTCAGCTATATTTCCCCGGTGCTTGCCGGTCTGACGGACTTGCAGCCGGGGGACTACCCCGCCCCGGGACAGCTGGAGGGAATCGCAAAAATACTGGTCACGGCGCTGGAAATGGCGGCCGGTCTGCGCCCTGCCACAGAGCTGCTGCAAAAGCTTTGGACAAAAGAGGCGGGGGAAGTTCCTTCCCTTGCCGCCGCCGATTGGGTGATTTCCTTTTCCGGCGGTGTTGCCGAGTGTATTCACACCGGGCATCGCCCGGGAGCGTTTGGTGATATGGGCGTGGAGTTGGGGCAGGCGATCAAAAACAGTTTGCTCTGTCAGGGGCAGTACCGGGTGGCGGAAAATGCCATTCGTGCCACAGTGATCGGCGCAGGCTGTCACAGCGCCCAGCTTTCCGGCAGTACGGTATTTGTAAAAGATGTTTGTCTGCCTATGAAAAATCTGCCGGTGGCAGTGTTCACCCGGCAGGAGCAGGATGACCCGGACTTGCCCCGGCTGATTACCGACAAGCTCCGCCAGCTGGACACAGATAAGGCGGTGCTAGCATTTCCCGGCATCACCGGCGGCTATGATCAGCTCACTGCTCTGGCGGAGAACATCGCCGCCGCCCACTGCCCCATTTTGGTGGCGGTGCAGCGGGATATGGCAAAGGCGCTGGGGCAGAAAATAAGCCTTATGCTGCCGGACGCGCCTATTTTGTGCATTGACCGGGTACTTCTGACCGAGAACAGCTATCTGGATGTGGGCGCACCTATGGGCGCTGCGCTGCCGGTGGTGGTAAAAACACTGGTGTGGGAAAAATAATGGGAGGTATCTATGAAACTACAAACCACTTTGCTGGGAAAAACATATCAGTTCCGTGACCTGAAAGAGGTCATGGCGAAAGCCAACGAGGAAAAGACCGGCGACAAGCTGGCAGGCCTTGCGGCGGAAAACGCCCGCCAGCGGGTCGCCGCTAAGGTGGTGCTGGCGGCGGTGACCCTCCATGACCTGCGGGAAAACCCGGCAGTCCCCTACGAAACCGACGAGGTCACCCGCATCATTCAAGACGACGTCAACGAGCCGGCATACCGAAAACTGCAGAATATGACCGTGGGTGAGTTCCGCCAGTGGCTGCTGGACGAAACCACCACCGGGGCAGATATCGCCAAGGCCAGCCGGGGTCTGACCTCGGAAATGGTGGCGGCGGTGTGCAAGCTGATGAGCAACCTTGACCTGATTTATCCCGCCAATAAAATCACCGTCACCGCCCACTGCAATACCACCATCGGCCTGCCCGGCACCCTGTCCTGCCGACTGCAGCCCAACCACACTACCGACGACCCCGACGGCATCACCGCCTCGGTTTTGGAGGGTTTGAGCTTTGGCGCAGGCGATGCGGTGATCGGTCTGAACCCCGTCACCGACAGTCCTGAGCAGGTGGGCAAGGTGCTGCGCCGGTTTCAGGAAATCAAGGAGCATTGGGAAATCCCCACCCAAATCTGTGTCCTTGCCCACGTCACCGCCCAAATGAAAGCAGTGCGTGGCGGTGCGCCCTGCGACCTGATTTTCCAGTCCATCGCCGGCTCGGAAGCCGGCAACGCAGCCTTTGGCTTTAATGCCGCTACCATCGCCGAGGCAAGGGACTTGCTGCTCCATGAGGGCACGGCGGAAGGGCCAAATGTGATGTACTTTGAGACCGGTCAGGGCTCTGAGCTTTCTTCCAATGCCCACCACAACACCGACCAGGTCACCATGGAGGCGCGGTGCTACGGCTTTGCCAAGCGATTCCAGCCGTTTTTGGTGAACACGGTGGTTGGTTTTATCGGCCCGGAGTATCTGTACGATGCCCGGCAGGTGACCCGTGCCGGGTTAGAGGACCACTTTATGGGCAAGCTCACCGGCATTTCCATGGGTTGCGACTGCTGTTACACCAACCACATGAAAGCCGACCAGAATGACATTGAAAATCTTGCCGCCTTGCTGACCATGGCAGGCTGCAACTACTTCATGGGCATTCCCCACGGCGACGATATCATGCTCAACTACCAAACCACCGGTTTCCGGGAAACGGCGGCGCTGCGGGAGCTTACCGGCAAGACCGCCATTCCCCAGTTCCAGCAGTGGCTGGAGAAAATGGGCTTTGTGGAAAACGGAAAACTGACAGCCAAAGCCGGCGACGGCTCCAGCCTGCTGTTCTAAAATAAGCCTTCTCCTCGAGGAGAAGGGGTCAGCGTAGCTGACGGATGGGGTGGAAAACGGGCTACCGTACACCTCATCAGTCAAAAATCAGAGATTTTTGACAGCTTCCCCTCAAGGGGAAGCCTTTAGGAAAGGAAGTGCAGCTTTGAATAAGACCGAATTATCTGCCATGGTGGCGGAGATTTTACAATCCATGGGGCAAGAGCCGCAAGTGAAGGGCGGCGACTACAAACCCACCGCCCCACAACCGGAAAAAGCGCCCACCGGCTACCACGACGGCGATTTTGTGCCGGATGTGACCGCGCTGGACTTGCGAAAGCTCTACTTGGTGGAAAATGCCGCCGACGGAGAAAAATACCGCCGTCTGAAAGAAAAGACCCCCGCCCGGCTGGGCTTCGGCAAAGCCGGCGCCCGGTACAAGACCCTGACCATGCTCCGTTTCCGGGCAGACCACGCAGCGGCGCAGGATGCGGTGTTCTCCCAGGTTTCGGAGGACTTCGGCGAGAAAAACGGACTCATATCCGTCAAGACCCGGTGCAAGGATAAAGACGAGTATCTCACCCGGCCGGACTTGGGTCGGTGCTTTGACGAGGAAAACGCCAAGCTTATCAAACAAAATATCCCCACCGCCCCCAAAGTCCAGCTGGTCATCGGCGACGGTCTTTCCTCCGCCGCCTGCGAACGTAACGCTATGGACTGCGCCGCCGCCATTCGGGACGGTCTGAAACTGCAAAATATTGACTTGGGCAAAGGCATTTTTGTCCGCTACTGCCGGGTGGGCGCAGGGGATGCGGTGGGCGATATCACCGGCTGTGAGGTGGTCTGCGTGCTGGTAGGCGAGCGACCGGGACTGGTGACGGACAAGAGTCTGTCCGCCTATATCACCTACAAGCCCCATACCGGTGTATCGGAGTCCAGCCGCACGGTGGTATCCAACATCCACGACCAAGGCACACCGGCATACGAAGCCGGGGCATTCGTGGCGGAGCTCATCGGTAAGATTTTGGAGAAAAAAGTCTCCGGCGTGGGGTTGCAGGTATGATTCCGGTCAAGGTTTTAGCCGTGCGGTATCTGGCAAATGCCGCCCCGGGTCTGCTTGCCGGGTTGGGGGCAGAAATGCCTGCCTTGGGCATGCTCACCACCGACTGCGACGATGCCACCTATATCGCCTTAGACGAAGCCACCAAGGCGGCGCAGGTGGCGGTTTCCTATGGCAGAAGCTTTTATGCCGGCGCATCCAACGCCTCCACACCCAACGCCGGGGAAGTTATCGGAATCTTATCCGCCCCTACCCCGGGGGCAGTGAAAAGCGGCATGACGGCGGTTCTGTCTGCCTTGGAGCGCATCGGCTTTGAGGAAGTAAACGGCGTACCCTACCTTGCCTATACGATAAGTAGCTGCGGCAGTTTTTTGGCAAAAGAGGCAGGCGTGCCGGTTGGCTCGGCGCTTTCCTATCTCATTGCGCCGCCGCTGGAGAGCATGTACGCTATGGACGCTGCGCTGAAAGCCGCCGATGTAAAGTTATGTAAACTATATACACCCCCCAGTGAGACCAATTTTGGCGGCGGCTTGCTCACGGGAACACGGTCTGCCTGCCAGGCGGCATGCGATGCCTTTGCCGCCGCCGTGGCAGAGGTAGCCGCCGCCCCAACAATGCACAATGCATAATGCACAATGATTCTCCGTCAATCAAAACCCCTGTCATCCCGAGTAAGCCGCAGGCGCATCGAGGGATCTACGCACCGAATATCTGCTTAGCTGTTACGATCATGCGTAGATTCCTCGACTACCCTCGGAATGACAAATTAAATTCTTAATTTTTGTTTTTTAATTCTTAATTCTGAATTCCTCCGGTGAAAGGAGCAATCTATGGAACTAGACAAGGACTTACAAGCCCGGCAGGAAGCACGGGCGCTGGCAAAGCAAGCCGAGGTCGCCCAGGCGCAGCTTGCCACATTCCCTCAGGAAAAGCTGGATGGCATCGTAGCGGCGGTGGCGAAAGAATTTTTTGACGCCTCCGTGGAGCTGGCGGAGCTGGCCGTCCGGGAGACCGGCTTCGGCAATGCGGAGGATAAGCTGGTGAAAAACCGCTTTGCGTCGAAAACCGTCGCCGATGCCATTCGTGACATGAAAACCGTAGGCGTATTAAAAGAGGACACCCCGGGCAAGCTATGGGAAATCGGTGTGCCGGTGGGTGTGATCGCCGCCATCGTACCCAGCACCAACCCCACCTCCACCGTGTGTTATAAAGCCCTCATCGCCCTGAAAGCCGGGTGCAGCATTGTGTTTTCTCCCCACCCCAAGGCGCTGGAATGTACCTTGCGGGCGGCAAAGGTGGTGGCGGCGGCAGCGGAAAAAGCCGGCGCGCCCAAGGGCAGCGTTGCCTGCCTGACCATTCCCAGTCTGGAGGGTTGCCGGGAACTGATGAGCGCACCGCAAACACGGCTGATTCTTGCCACCGGCGGCCCTGCCATGGTCAAATCCGCCTACTCCTCCGGCAAGCCTGCCATCGGTGTGGGCGCAGGCAACGGCCCAGCGTATATCCACCGGTCAGCAGATGTGGAACATGCACTACAGTGCATTTTGCGCTCCAAAAGCTTTGACTACGGCACAGTCTGCGCCTCGGAGCAGAGCATTATCGTAGAAAAGGACATGGAACAGACCGTGAAGGAAACTGCCCGGGGTATGGGATTTTATTTCATGGACACGGAGGAAGCCGGTCGTTTGGCAAAGCTTTTGTTCAAGCCAAACGGCACGCTGAATCCAGCCATTGTGGGCAAGCCAGCCACCCAGCTGGCGCAAATGGCTGGCTTTTCCGTCCCGGGGGACACCCGGGTGTTGGTTGCCCGGGAGCAGGAGGCAGGCCCTACCCGCCCCTATTCCATGGAAAAGCTGTGTCCGGTGCTGGCATTTTTCGTTATGGACAGCGAGGATGCCGTTCTGAACAAGGCGGTGGAGGTGCTGCGCCACGAGGGCAGCGGACACACCTTTGCCATCCATGCCACCGACCAGGCGGTTATCCGCAAATTCGCTTTGCAGATTCCCGTATCCCGGTTCTTGGTGAATACCCCGGCGGCGCTGGGCGGTATCGGCGCAACCACGGCGCTGTTCCCTGCCCTGACCCTTGGCTGCGGTGCAGTGGGCGGCAGCAGCTCCAGCAATAACATTTCTCCGCTGGATCTGATCAACATTCGCCGGGTGGCATTTGACAAGGCCGCCGAAACCCCGTCCGCCCCACCGGTGGACGACAAGCTGGTAGAAATCCTCACTGCCAAAATTTTGGAGCGACTGAAATAATGCACAATTATTTTCCGTTAGCCAAAACCTCTGTCATTCCGAGCGGGAGCGAAGCGAAGTCGAGGAATCTACGCATTGTCGTTACGCATAAGCAGCCATTCGGTGCGTAGATCCCTCGATGCGCCTGCGGCTTACTCGG
>JAZRQK010000009.1:0-20433 GCA_045649665.1 Faecousia sp.
CGAGATCTTCGAGAAACCCCCACTTTGGATAACTGAACCCTAACACAAACCCCCCAGCCATCCGGCTGGCGGCTTTTTCTAATTAAGAATTGACATAAAGCGTTAAGATTTCCCCGATGTTGTCATCCCGAGTAAGCCGCAGGCGCATCGAGGGATCTACGCACCGAATGTCTGTTTGCGGTTACGATAATGCGTAGATTCCTCGGCTTCGTTTCACTCCGCTCGGAATGACAAGGCATATAAGAAAACCGCACTGCAATTATGCAGTGCGGTAGCTTTTTAGTTGCGACACAGATCTATAAGCCGGGTTCTGTTCTCGACAGCCATCTATCTAGTCCCGCAATCGCTCACGGGATCCAGCCACCTCCTGGGACGATCGGGCAAATCGTATGTCCCTCCACGGCGTTGCTCCGGATAGAGTTTACAGCACCCCCGTGTTACCATGGGGGCGGGTGGTCTCTTACACCGCCTTTTCACCCTTGCTGACCGAAGGTCAGCGGTATCTCTCTGTTGCACTTGTCCTAGGGTCACCCCCGGCAGGCGTTACCTGTTATCCTTGCCCTATGGAGCCCGGACTTTCCTCACCTGCAGCGTTTCCGCTTGCAGCCGCGGCTGTCCGATCTGGTCGCTGAAATATTGTACCCCAATCATGGGGAAATGTCAAATATCATTGTTTTTTTGGTTGACAATTTTGCGCAATGAGCATAAACTGATAATGCTATATTTTTGTTAAGGAGGCAATACCATGGATACTGACAATAGTGGCAATATACCCGGTCGAAGTAGTCTGCGTGACAGTACTGTGGTATGCCCGTAGATATTCGGCTGCTGTATGATTGCTCTGACATCGTGAATAATACGAATAGGAGGAAAAAATATGGCAGAACGCTTTGAAATTTTGCAAAATACCCTAATTAATATGATGGAAAATAAGCAGTATGCGACGGTTCGTGACATACTGCTCACCATGAATCCCAGTGATATAGCCGGCGCATTTCTGGAAATGGGGGATAAGCAAATACCCCTGATGTTCCGGCTGCTGACCAAGGAAAAGGCGGCAGATACCTTTGTGGAAATGGACCCCCAGGCGCAGGAAGTGCTGATTCGGGAATTTTCTGACGAGCAACTGAAGCAGGTGCTGGATGAACTGTATGTGGATGACGCTGCAGATCTGGTAGAGGAGATGCCCGCCAACGTGGTCAAGCGTATATTAAGGGCGGCAGACCCGGAGATGCGCAGATCCATCAATCAGATCCTGCGTTACCCGGAATATTCTGCCGGCTCGATCATGACAACGGAGTATGTTTCCCTGCGCCCCACAATGACGGTGGGGGAGGCGATCCTGCGAATCCGCCGGCAAGGTGTGGACAAGGAAACAATCTATACTTGTTATGTAACAGCTCCGGACCGTAAACTGCTGGGCATTGTTTCCGTTAAGGACCTACTGCTGGCATCTGACGATTCGGTGAAAATCGAGGATCTGATGCTGACCAGCATTATCTATGTATCTACCCAAACCGACCAGGAAGAAGTTGCCCGCATGTTTGGCAAGTATAATTTCCTGGCGCTTCCGGTGGTGGATGGCGAGGGTAGAATGGTAGGCGTTGTCACATTTGACGATGCCATGGATGTTATCGAGGAAGAAACCACCGAGGATATGGAACTGATGAGCGGTATCACCCCCTCGGAAAAGACATATTTGCGCAGCTCGGCATTTGACCTGTTTAAGAATCGTGTGCCGTGGCTGATGCTGATGATGGTGTCCGCTACCTTTACCGGTTTGATTATCACCGCATTTGAGGGCGCATTGGCGGCGCAGGTTGCGCTGACAGCGTTTATTCCCATGCTCATGGGTACCGGCGGCAACTCCGGCGCACAGTCATCGGTGACGATTATCCGTGCGTTGAGCTTGCAGGAGTTGTCCATTCGCAACGTTGGCGCAGTGATCTGGAAGGAATTGCGCACGGCGATCCTCTGTGCCGTGGCGCTGGCGGTGGTATGCTTTGCTAAGATCTGGTTTGTGGATCGCATGCTGTTTGGCAATACGGATATCACCCTAATGGTCGATGCGGTGGTGTGCCTTGCATTGGCGGTGACGGTGATTTTGGCAAAGCTGGTGGGTTGTCTTTTGCCTATGCTGGCAAAGATCTTGCGTTTAGACCCGGCGGTGATGGCAAGTCCTTTTATTTCTACGATTGTAGATGCACTGAGTTTGTTGGTGTATTTTTTCTTTGCCAAGATGCTTCTCGGTGTATAATCAATGCCCGTCTAATTTTTGGAAACACCTTGCAAAGTTGCCCCGAAACGGCTATACTATATGGTAGGAATGAGGTGTTATTATGAGGACACAACTGCAAATGTATTTTGAAAACCTCCGTGGCAAGCGTGTTGCGGTGGTAGGATTAGGTGTCAGTAACCGCCCGGTAGTGCGCATGCTTTTGGAAGCCGGCAGCGTGGTTATGGGCTGCGATAAGACCCCCCGGGAAAAGCTGGATGAGGAAGTTCTGGAGCTGGAAAAACTGGGTTGCCGGCTGCACCTGGGCGATGGCTATCTGGAGGGTGTAGAGGCGGATGTGGTGTTCCGCACCCCGGGATTGCACCCGGACAAAATCGAATCTTTACGGGGCAAAAACACAGTATTTACCAGCGAAATGGGCGCTTTTTTCGATGTTTGTCCTTGCAATATCATTGCGGTCACCGGCTCTGACGGCAAGACCACAACTACAACTCTGATCGCCGAAATGCTGAAAGCTGCCGGCAAGACCGTGTGGCTGGGCGGCAACATTGGCACGCCCTTGCTGCCGCTGTGCAGTCAGATGCAGCCGTCAGATTTTGCAGTGGTGGAGCTAAGCTCTTTTCAGCTGATTGACATGCACCGCAGCGCCCACCGGGCGGTGGTGACCAACCTTGCGCCCAACCACCTGGATGTCCACCGTGACATGCAGGAGTATGTGGATGCCAAGAAAAACATTTTCGCCCATCAGGACGAAACCGGACTTCTGATTCTTAATGCGGACAATGCCATCACCGCCGGCTTCACCGGAAACGGCAAGACCCGGTACTTTGCCCGGGTGGGTAAGACCGATCACGGCATCTGCCTGCAAGGGGATATGCTCTGCCGTGACGGTGAGCCGATTCTGGATAAGAAAGATATTCTGCTCCCCGGCGAGCATAATGTGGAAAATTACATGGCCGCTATTTTGGCGGTGGAGGGTCTGGTCTCTGACGATGTGATCCGGCAGGTTGCCAAGACCTTTGGCGGTGTAGAACACCGGATCGAACTGGTGCGGGTCAAGGGCGGTGTGCGCTACTATAACGACTCCATCGCATCCTCTCCCAGCCGTACCATTGCCGGTCTGATGAGTTTTCCGGAAAAGGTACTGCTGATCGCCGGCGGCTATGACAAGCAGATCCCCTTTGATGTGATGGGCCCCGTGGTCTGCGACCGGGTCAAGACCGTTTTCCTCAACGGCGCAACCAAAGATAAGATTCGCCAGGCCATTGAACATGCGCCCAACTACCGCCCCGGCTGCCCCGAACTTGTGGATTGCGCGGATTTTGCCGACGCAGTGAAAAGAGCGGCAGCGGCGGCGCAAAGCGGCGATGTGGTGCTGATGAGCCCTGCCTGCGCTGCTTTTGACCAGTTCAAGAACTTTGCCGAGCGTGGCAAGACTTTCAAAAGAATGATTATGGAGCTGTAATATGTTTCTGGATAAATTGACAAAAGCGGTGCGAAAAGCGTTGCCGCTGCAATACTGCGGCGCAGTGATCGTCGCCGCCGGTACAGCGTCCCGGATGGGTGGCATCGACAAGGTCATGGCGCCTCTGAAAGGCGAGCCGATGATTCTGCACAGTGTCCGCACATTCCAAAATTGCGATGTTGTCCGGGAAATCGTCATTGTCACCCGGGGGGATCTGGTGGAGGAAATCTCCGCTCTGTGCGCCGATTATCCCAAAGTCCGGGCAGTGGTGGTAGGGGGCGCAAGCCGTCCGGAATCTGTCCGGGCAGGACTGGATGCGCTGTCCAAAAAGGTTGCGCTGGCGGCGATCCATGACGGCGCAAGACCCCTTGTGTCCATGGAGGTCATCGACCGTACCGTGCGAGCTGCCCATAATTACGGCGCAGCAGCCCCGGCAATCCCGGTAAAGGACACCATCAAGGTGGAGCGGGGCGGTGTGGTTGCTGCCACACCGGACAGAAGCAAACTCCGGGCGGTGCAGACCCCCCAGGTGTTTGATATGGACCTGCTCCGGGGCGCACTGGAGAAAGCAAAAAACGATGGCGCAGAAATCACAGACGATTGCTCTGCGGTGGAAAATATGGGTATGACCGTAAAGCTGGTGGAGGGTGACGAGCGCAATATTAAGGTCACCACGCCCATTGATTTGCAGATCGCAGAACTGTTTATGGAGGGTGTGTAATGCGGATAGGACACGGCTATGATGTACACCGGCTCGTACCGGAGAGAGAACTGATCCTGGGCGGTGAGAAAATCGAATATCCCTTGGGATTGCTGGGTCATTCCGATGCAGACGTGCTGCTGCACGCAGTGATGGATGCCCTGCTGGGTGCAGCGGCTATGCGTGATATCGGCTACCATTTTCCTGACACAGACCCCACCTATAAAGGGGCGGATTCCCGGGCGCTGCTGCGCCGGGTAGGGGAGTTGATTGCAGCTGCCGGCTATCGGGTGGGCAATATCGATGTGACGCTCATCGCCCAGAAACCCAAGCTGAAAGACCATATCCCCAATATGATCGCCAATATCGCCGCAGACTTGCAGATCGAGGCGAGCCGGGTGAATGTGAAGGCTACCACCGAGGAGAATATGGGATTCACCGGTGAGGGTCTGGGCATGGCATGCCACGCCATCTGCCTGCTGGAAGAGAAATAAATATAGATTGCCACAACCAGTCTGCGGACTGGTTCGCAATGAAATAAAAAACTCGCCGTTGAGTCGAAATTTGACGGCATTCAACACAAATACAGCCTCCCGGACATAGATTAGTCCGGGAGGTTTTATTCTATGGGATATTGTTTGATCACCTTCCGGTCGGTAACGCCAGCCCAACGGGGTGAGAGCGTTTTGCGACGGGCGGGTTTTAACTGCAGCATACGGCGCACACCCCGGTGGATGGCGGAGCAGGGCTGCGGATATAACTTGCAGGTACGGCATCCGGATGCCGCCCGGGCGGTGCAGCTGCTGCAGGCGGCGGATATACCTTACCGCAAGGTCTATTTGCTCAAAGAAAACGGCTCCATTGAGGAGATGTATCTATGATCTATTTGGACAACGGCGCTACCACATTGCATAAGCCGCTGGGGGTTGCGGATGCGGTGCGGCAGGCGATATTTACCTGTGCAAATCCCGGTAGAGGCGGTCACGTTGCGGCTATGACAGCGGCACGGCGGGTGCTGGAGTGCCGGGAACGGGCGGCGGCGCTGTTTGATTGTCAGCCGGAGCAGGTGGTGTTTACCGCCAACTGCACACAAGGTCTGAATATGGCGATCCACACACTGGTGAAACCGGGAAGCCGGGTGCTGATTACCGGGTTTGAGCATAATGCGGTGACTCGCCCTCTGCATGCGTTGGATGTGAAGCTGCAGGTGGCCGGTCGCCGTCTGTTTGACCGGGAGGATACGCTGCAGCAGTGGGAAAATGCACTAAAAAACGGGGTGGACACGGCGGTGTTCACCCATGTTTCCAATGTCTTTGGCTATATTCTCCCAGCGGAGGAAATGGCAGCGCTTTGCAGGCGCTACGGTGTGCCGTTTATCATCGATTCCGCCCAGTCCGCCGGGGTGCTGCCGCTGTCTTTGCGGCAGCTGGGTGCGGACTTTATTGCCATGCCCGGGCATAAGGGTTTGCTAGGCCCTCAGGGGTCGGGGATCTTACTGTGCGCCCGGCAGCCGCTGCCGCTGCTTTACGGTGGCACGGGCAGCGATTCCCGGAATCAGAATATGCCGGATTTTCTGCCGGACGGGGCAGAGGCTGGGACGCTGAATGTGCCGGGGATCGCCGGGTTGGCAGCAGGACTTGCTTATCTGCAGCAGGTGGGTGTGGAAACTATTCTGCGCCGGGAGCAGCAGCAGATGCGCAGCTGCGCCAAAGGTTTGCAGGATATGGGTTTTACAGTGTTTACCGGTATCGATCAGGTGGGGACGCTGTCCTTTGTACCCCTGGGAGATTGCGAGATTTTTGCTGGGGAACTGGGTCGCCGGGGCATCGCCGTCCGGGCTGGTCTGCACTGTGCGCCACTTGCCCATGAGAGCGCCGGTACGCTGGATACCGGAACGGTACGCATCAGCTACGGACACGATGCTGCCACATGGCAGACGAACCGGTTTTTGCAGGCTGTAAAAGCAATAAAAATTTTTGATTAACTATTGCTATCAGAGCGCAAATCCGTTATAATAGGATAGATAATAGGCTAGGTATGCCAATTTTACAAAAGTACTGTAGAAACGGGGGATAAATTGCTATGAATTCTGTGCAATCCGTATTGGAAAAATTGCCCATGCTGCAATTTATGGACTTTCTGGATATCATCATCGTCGCCTTTCTGATTTATAAGCTTTTACCGGTTTTTCGTTCCACCGGAACTGCCCGGATCGCTTGGGTCGTAGGTGTTGTGATCGTGATCTCCTGGGTTACGGAATTGCTGGAGCTGCATACCCTCCACTATCTGCTCAGCCAGCTGCTGGCTGTCGGTCTCATTGCCATTGTGGTGCTGTTCCAGCCGGAGCTGCGCCGGATGATCGACCACATGAGCAATATTAAGATCAAAAGCTTGCTGGGCATCCAAAAATCCCAGCAGGAGATGATCCCCATTATCGCCCAGACCGTCAAGGCTTGCGAGGTAATGGGCAAGGAGAAGGTTGGTGTTCTGATCGTATTCGCCCGGGAGCATCGTCTGGAGGAATACTTCAAGACCGGCACCATGATCGATGCCCAGCCTTCCGAGCAGCTGATCCGCAATGTATTTTTCCCCAAGGCTGCGCTCCATGACGGCGCAATGATCATCCGTGACGGACGGATCACCGCCGCCGGCTGTGTGCTGCCTCTGTCTGAGAGCAGCTACATCAGCGCAGACTTGGGTACTCGTCACCGTGCTGCGGTGGGCATCAGTGAGATCACCGATGCGGTGGCCGTTGTGGTCTCTGAGGAGAGCGGTGCAATTTCTGTGGCTGTGGGCGGTGTGCTCAAGCGCCACCTTGCGCCTCAGACCCTGGAGCGCCTGCTGCGTAACGAGTTGTGTCCCGAGGAGGAACAGCAGGAGGAAAACCTGGTAGTAAAGCTGCGGCAGAAGCTGCAGAAAAAAGAGAAAGGGGAGGACAAGAATGAAAAATAAAATCTTGACCGCACTTCTTTCTTTGGCGATCGCTGTCGGTCTGTGGCTGTATGTGGTCACAGTGGTCAGCCCCAACTCCGACAAGCATTTTTATAACATTCCCGTGGTGATGCAGGGCGAGACACTGCTGCATGAGCGTGGTCTGATGATCACCACCACCGAGCAGCCTACGGTTTCTCTGCATCTGGAGGGCAATCGTACCGATCTGGATAAGTTAAACAGTTCCAATATCACCATCAATGTGGACGTGTCCCGTATCTATGAAGCCGGCACCCACCAGCTTACATTTACCCCCACATACCCCGGCGATGTGCCCAACAATGCCATCAGCGTGCTGAGCAAGACCCCCGGTACTATCACCGTTACGGTGGAGAGCCGGATCAGCAAACCCATCCCGGTGGATGTGCAGTATTCCGGCACGCTGTCCGACGGCTTTATGGCGGACAAGGAAAATAAGCAACTGGATATTGAGGAAGTCAATATCGTAGGACCGAAAAGTGTCGTCGACCGTATCGCCATGGCGCGGATCAATGTCAATCTGGAGGGTCATAGCGAAAGCATCAGCGACCAGTTCCAGTATGTACTGTGCGACGAGAAGGGCGAGCCGGTGGATGCGGCGCTGGTGACCACCGATGTGGGAGCTATCAGCCTGACGCTGAAAATTCTGCGAGTCAAGGAAATTGCGCTGCTGGTTACTGTGGTGGACGGCGGCGGTGTTACCGGTGAGACCGGTACAGTGACCGTAGAACCTCAGACCATCCGGGTGTCCGGCAGCGATGCGCTGCTGGAGAGCTTGGAGAGCGTTGAGCTGGGCACAGTGAACTTGGGCGAGATTTCTGAGGATACCACCCTGACATTCCCCATCAAGTTGCCGGAGGGCATCACCAATGTGACCGGTGTTACCGAGGCAACCGTGGATGTAAAAATACCCGAACTGCATACCAAGACAGTGGTGGTGCGTAAATTCACCGTGACCAATGTACCGGCCGGTATGTCAGCAGATGTGATCACCCGCATGCTGGAAGTGACCGTCCGTGGTCCGGAGGATGCGGTGGATAGCGTAACGGCTGATGACATTGCCGTGATCGTGGACTGCTCTGACGAGCAGGTTGGCACAGCTACCGTCAAAGCCCAGATCACCGTGGATGTAGACGGTGTGGGCGCGGTTGGCATTTATAACATTACCGCAACCCTGAAGGAAAGCTGATATGGAACAACTGGTCAGAGTACAAACGTGTAACCCCGACGGTACGGCGCAGGTGATGTACATTCGGCAAAGCGCCTGCTCCGGTGACTGCCACAAGTGTTCCGGCTGCGGTGCGGTGGAGCAGAAAATGCTGTTTACCGCCCGTAACCCCATCGGGGCGCAGCCGGGTCAGGTGGTAACCATTCGGACAGAGTCGGGCCCGGTGCTGGCGGCGGCTGCCGTGCTGTATTTGCTGCCCGTAGCGCTGTTTATCGCCGGTTATATCGGTTTTATGGCGCTGGCGTTGCAGAGTGGCTTGGGCGGCATCATCGGATTCATACTGGGTGTTGCGATTTCTGTGCTCTACGACCGCAAGGTTGCAAGTAAGCGACAAGCGGTATATACCATTACCGGACTGGGACATATTTCCCAGTCGTCAGAAAAAGGGGATAATGACCTTGATTAAAAGTATGACCGGCTATGGCCGGGCCGTGGAAACGGTAAACGGACGAGAATTTACAGTGGAGCTGCGCTCCGTGAATAACCGGTATCTGGACTGCTCTGTCCGGCTGCCCCGGATGCTCTCCTTTGGCGAGGATGTGGTGAAGCAGGCAGTGAAACAGTCTGTGTCCCGTGGCAAGGTGGATGTGTACATTTCTGTCCGCAGCGAAAGCGGCAGCGATGAGACCCAGATCACCCTGAACAAGCCGGTGCTGGAGGGCTATCTGGCAGCTATGCGTCAGATGACGGAGGAGTTTGGTGTCAACGATGACATCAGCGTATCCACCGTCTCCCGTCTGCCGGAGGTTTTCCTGATTGAAAAGCCCCAGGTAGACGAGGAGCAGCTGCTGGCAGATCTGCTGTCTGTGGTGGCAAAGGCGCTGGAAAACTACGATGCCATGCGCTGCACCGAGGGACAGGCTCTGGATAAAGACTTGCGCACCCGTGGTCAGACCATTCTTGGTTTTGTGGCGCAGGTGGAGCAGGGCAATGCCCAGACCGTGGTGGACTACCGTGCAAGACTGGAAGCCAAGCTCCGGGAAGTGCTGGAAAACACTTCTATCGACGAGAGCCGTATCCTCACCGAGGCTGCGATCTTTGCCGACAAGGTGGCTGTGGATGAGGAAACTGTCCGTCTGCGCAGCCATTTGGAGCAGATGAACACCATGCTCTCCGGTGGCGGCGCTGTGGGCAGAAAGCTGGACTTTTTGCTGCAGGAGATGAACCGGGAAGCCAACACCATCGGCTCGAAATGCACCGATGTGGCATTGGCCCGGATCGTGGTGGACATTAAAGCGGAACTGGAAAAGATCCGTGAACAGACCCAGAACATAGAGTGAGGCAAGTATGAAGCTGATCAATATTGGATTTGGAAGTTATTTGGCATCAAGCCGTATTCTGTCTGTGCTTGACCCGGACTCTGCGCCCATCAAGCGAATCGTGCAGGAGGCAAGAGACCGGGGCATGCTGGTGGACGCTTCCTACGGCCGCAAGACCATGTCTGTGATCCTGATGGACACAGACCACGTGATTCTCTCTGCCCTGACCCCCGATGCGGTAGACCAGCGGATCACGGGTAAGGAGGAAGCCTGATGGGAAAGTTGTTTGTGATCTCCGGCGCCTCCGGTGTTGGCAAAAGCACAGTCCTTGCCAAGGTGATGGCTGCCCGGAATGACCTGCGTTTTTCCGTTTCTGCCACCACCCGCGCACCCCGTCCCGGTGAGGTAGACGGCGAAAGCTACTACTTCATCACCAAGGCGCAGTTTGAGGATATGATCCGCCGGGGTGAATTTCTGGAGTACGATGCCCACATGGGCAACTACTACGGCACACCCAAAAACCAGCTGGATAAGCTGAAAAACGGCAGTCTGATTCTGGACATTGAGCCCAACGGCGCATTTAATGTCCGGAAAAACTGCGCCGATGCGGTGCTGATCTTTATAGCGCCGCCCTCTGTGGAGGAACTGGATCGCCGCCTGCGTGGCAGAGGTGATACCTCTGAGGAGCAGATCCGCTTGCGGCAGGAGCGTGTCCAGTGGGAAATGGAACAAAGTAAGCAATACGATCATGTAGTCATCAACGACCAGGTGGAAGCCTGCGCCGATGAAATATTAAATATCATTACGCAAAGCGTATAAAATTTGGAGGATACGAATATGCTTTACCCCCCCGTAGCAGACCTTTTGAAGAATGTACAGAGCCGTTACCTGTTGGTGAATGTGGTTGCCCAGCGGGCAAGACAGATCGCCCAGACCGCTGAGGAGCTCCAGGAGGAGCTGCCCAAGAAGCCGGTAACCCTGGCAATCGAAGAAGTGGCTGACGGCAAGCTCAGCGCAACCCTGAAGGAAGAATACATGAAATAAAAAAACAAAGGAGTGGGGCAAAATGATCGCTAAAATTGCTGTATCTGCGGCAAATTTCGCCATTGACAAGCCCTATTCCTATTGCGTGCCTATGGGTATGCAGCTGCAGCCCGGCATGCGTGTGCAAGTACCTTTCGGCAGAAGCAACCGGCAGGCAGAGGGCATTGTGCTTTCTGTGGAGCAAGGCAGTGACCCCAGCTTCAAAATGGTCAGCGCCTGCTTAGACGACACTCCCATGTTGTCGGATACTATGCTGCGCCTTGCGGCGTTTCTGCAGCAGCGGTACTTCTGCACATTCTTTGATGCGGTGCGTACCATGCTCCCCGGCGGCGCATGGTTCAACACCCAGGACACCTATGCCCTGAGTGATGATCGTTCCTGGCAGGAGAAAGCATTGCGCAATCCCAACGCAGCGGCAATTCTGCAGCTTTTGTTGGATTGCGGCGGACAGACCGACGGCAAGAAACTGCGGCAGGTCTGCCCCAGCGAGGAAGAATTTGAAAATGCCCTGCGCTATCTGCAAGGCAAAAAGTGGATCATTACCCAGCGTGCATTCTCCCGGCGCACCCAGGATAAGACCGAACAAGTGGCGACTTTGGCAGTCTCCTCAGAGGAGGCCATGGCCTATGCCGCCACCAGAGGTAAGTCTGCAGCCATGCAGCGCTCGGTGCTGGAAATGATGTGCGGTGTGGGCAGCGCTTCCGTCAAGGAGATCTGCTACTATACCGGCGCATCTGCCGCAACTGTGCGGCGGCTGGCGGAAATCGGCTACCTGACTATGAGCCAACGGGAAGTGCTGCGATGCAGTCAGATCGTTCCGGCAAAGCTCAGCGGTGAACTGGTACTCAGCCCCCAGCAGCAATCCGCTTATGACGGATTATGCAGCCAGATGGAGCAGGACAAGCCTGGCGCAGCGCTGTTATACGGCGTTACCGGCTCTGGTAAGACCAGTGTGTACATCCAACTGATCCGCCGTTGCCTGGACGAGGGTAAGCAGGCGGTGCTGTTAGTGCCGGAGATCGCGCTGACCCCCCAGCTTTTGGGATTGATGGCGGCATACTTCGGCGACCGTGTGGCGGTGCTGCACAGCAGCCTGCCGGCGGCAGAGCGTTACGATCAGTGGAAACGCATCCGCAGCGGCGATGCCGGTGTGGTGATCGGTACTCGCTCGGCGGTGTTTGCCCCTTGCCCCAATCTTGGACTCATTATTTTGGACGAGGAGCAGGAACATTCCTACCGTTCGGAAAATGCCCCCCGATACGATGCCAGAGAAGTGGCGCTGTGGCGGGGTGTCAAAGAAAAGACGCTGGTGCTGTTTGGCTCTGCCACCCCCAGCATCCAGACAATGTATTATGCAAAAACCGGTATTTACCGGCTCTATACCCTGGATAAGCGTTTCAATGGCAAGGCGCTGCCCACTGTGGAAGTGGTGGACATGCAACAGGAGCTGAAAGAGGGCAACGACCTTTCTTTAAGCTATGCGCTGCAGGATGCCATTGGCGATGCCAATAACGCAGGCAATCAGTCCATTCTGTTTCTTAACCGCCGTGGCAACAGCCGGGCGATGGTGTGTGTGGACTGCGGCGAAGCGCCGGAATGCCCCCGTTGCAGCTCCCGGCTGACTTATCACAGCGCCAACGGACGGCTGATGTGCCATTACTGCGGCTACTCGCAGAAAGTCAGCCAGCGGTGTGACCGCTGCGGCGGTCCTATGAAAACCGTCGGTGTTGGTACCCAAAAGGTGCAGCAGGAGTTGGAAAGTCTGTTCCCCGGCATGCCGGTGGAGCGGATGGATACCGATACTGTCAATGCCAACAACACCCATGAGCAGATCCTCTCCCGATTCCAGCAAGAGAAGATCCCGGTGCTCATCGGTACGCAAATGGTGGCAAAGGGACTGAATCTGCCCAATGTGACCCTTGTGGGCGTGCTGGATGCGGATTTGGGACTGTATACCGGCAGTTACCGGGCGGCGGAAAGCACATTCAATATGCTGACCCAGGTGGTAGGCAGAGCCGGACGGGGCGACCATGCCGGTAAGGCATTGATCCAGACCCATACCCCCGGTCATCAGGTTATCACCCTGGCGGCCAAGCAGGACTATGACAGCTTCTATGAAATGGAGCTTTCCATGCGGAAGATCCAGTCTTGTCCGCCCTTTGGCGACTTGGCAACAGTGACGTTTTCCGGCATGGAGGAGGGACGGCTGCTCCGTGGCGCTGCCAAATTCCGGGACAGTTTGCAATATCTGCTGACCCAGCCGGAATATGCCGGCAAAGAATGTACCGTGTTAGGGCCTGCCCCTTGTCCGGTGCCGAAAATCAATTACAACTACCGATATCGCCTGACTTTGCGCTGCCGCATGGATAGCGACTTGCGTAAACTTCTGGCGCACTTGCTGCGTCAGTTCTCCCAAGACCGGGAAAACCGGGGCGTGTCGGCATTCATAGATATAAACGGTTACGAATAGAAAGGGAAGACCATGGGACTTCGTAAAATTTTAACTGTTGCAGAACCGGCGCTGCATAAGACATGTCGCCTGGTGGAAAACTTTGATAATAAACTTCATAGTCTGCTGGACGACATGCAGGAGACCTTGCTGGATTCCGGCGGTGTGGGTTTGGCTGCGCCCCAGATCGGCATTTTGCGCCGTGTGGTGCTGGTGGATACCGGTGATGAGATTCTGGAACTGGTAAATCCGGAGCTGGTGGAAACCGCCGGCGAGCAGGAGGGAGCAGAGGGCTGCCTGAGCGTTCCCGGCAAGTACGGTCTGGTGAAGCGACCCTACTATGCAAAAGTTCGCGCCCAGGATCGCAACGGCAACTGGTATGAGGCAGAGGGCGAGGAACTGATTGCCCGGTGCTTCTGCCATGAATTGGATCATTTGGACGGTATTATTTATACCGAGGTTATGGATCGTTATCTGACAGACGAGGAGTTGGATCAGATGACCGGAGAGTAAGGAGGCTATTACATGCGTGTGGTTTTTATGGGAACGCCGGACATTGCGGCTGCCTGTTTGAAACAAATAATTGCAGACGGCTTTGATGTGGTGGGTGTGTACACCCAGCCGGACAGACCGAAAAACCGTGGCATGAAGCTTGCCTTTTCCCCGGTGAAAGAAGTGGCGCTTGCCCACGACATCCCCGTGTTCCAGCCGGAAAATTTCCGTGAGGACGAAACGGTGGAGCAGCTGCGGGCGCTGAAGCCGGACGTCTGCGCCGTGGTGGCTTACGGACGCATCCTGCCCCAGCGGGTGCTGGATATCCCCACCTTTGGCTGTATCAATATCCATGCCAGCCTGCTGCCTTGCTATCGTGGTTCTGCACCCTATCAGTGGGCGGTGCTGGACGGATTGACGGAAACCGGTGTGTCTGCCATGTATCTGTGCCGGGAAATGGATGCCGGCGATGTGATCGACACCGCCAAGACCCCCATCGGCGAGGACGATACCGCCGGTGAGGTGCTGGAAAAGCTGACAGTTCTGGGCGCGCAGCTGCTGAGCAAGACCCTTGCCCGGATGTCTGAAGGTCCGGTTTGCGGCATTCCTCAGGACTGTTCCAAGGCAACCTATGCGCCGATGCTGGATAAGTCTATGAGTCCCATCGACTGGACAAAAACTGCCCGTCAGGTGCATAACCATGTTCGTGGCTTGAATCCCTGGCCGGTAGCGACTACCGAGATCGCCGGTACACGCTTTAAGATTTACGAAACCAAGCTGACAGATCTGACCACCGACGCTGCTCCCGGCACGCTGCTGGCGCTGACCAAGACAGGTTTGCAGGTAGCCTGTGGCGAGGGTGTGGTGGAAATTCGTGTTCTGCAGGCAGAGGGCGGTAAACGCATGGCTGCTCCGGATTATTTCCGGGGTCACCCTTTGGATATTTGATATGGGCGCAAGAGATACGGCACTGAATGTGCCCATCGCCTGCCGCAAAGACGGCGCATGGTCCAATGGCGTACTGAAAGACTATGCCCGGAAAGACGGCTTGGATAGCCGGGATGCCGCGTTGGCATCCAGATTGTGCTACGGAGTTCTGCAAAACCGGGCAAGGTTGGACTATTACCTTTCTCAGCTGCCCACCGGCAAGCTGAAAGATCTGCACCCTGCTGTCCATGATATTTTGCTGCTGGGTCTGTACCAGATCTACGAAATGGACAAGATCCCTGCCTCCGCCGCTGTCAATGAAGCGGTGATGCAGGCAAAAACATATTGCCGCAAAATTCGCTCCGCTCCCGGACTGGTCAACGGCGTGCTGCGCAGCGCAGTGCGCACCAAAGGTCAGCTGAAAGAGCCTATCGGTTTATCAGAGCGCTACAGTCATCCCCAAAAGCTGATCGATCTGCTGAAAAGCTATGTGGGTGAGGAACTTTTGGAGCCTATGCTGGCGGCAAACAATGCAGATGTACCTATGGTTGCGCAGGTGAATACCTTGCAGACCACCACGGCGCAGCTGACGCAAATGCTGACGCAGGCAGGCGTTTGCGTATCGCCCCATCCTTGGCTTGCGGACTGCCTGATTCTGACCGAAACCGGCGATCTGGAAAAGCTTGAAAGCTTTCAAAAAGGACTTTTCTACATTCAGGATGCCGCCGCAAGGCTCAGCGTCCTGTGCGCAGAACTTCCCAAGGATGCCCATGTGCTGGACTGCTGCGCCGCTCCCGGCGGTAAGTCTTTTGCAGCGGCCATGGCAATGGGCGGCACAGGACATATCACATCCTGCGATATCCACCCCCATAAGATCAATCTGATCTTAAATGGCGCAGAGCGGTTAGGCTTATCCAATATCACTGCCCAGCTGCAAAGCGCAGCGGAGTTTGTCCCCCAGTGGGAGGGTAAAATGGATGCGGTGATCGCCGATGTGCCTTGCTCCGGCTACGGCATTATCCGGAAAAAACCGGATATCCGTTACAAAGACCCGGACACCATGAACGATCTGCCCAAGCTGCAGCTTGCCATTTTACAAAACCAATCCCGGTATGTAAAACCCGGCGGACTGCTGCTGTACTCCACCTGCACCTTGGTGCGTAAGGAGAACGAGGGTGTGATCAAAGCGTTTTTGAAGGAAAACAGCGACTTTGTCTTAGAGCCGTTGCCCCTTCCCGAAAAATTCCCCACCAACACCACCGGCATGATGACCCTTGTGCCGGGACAGTATGACACAGACGGCTTTTTCATCTGCCGTCTGCGGAGAAAAGCATGAAAGAACATTTACGATCCATGACATTGCCGGAACTGGGCCAGCTGTTCAAGGAATTGGGACAGCCGGCATTCCGGGCAAAGCAGGTGTACACCTGGCTTCATAAAGGCGCACGCAGCTACGAGGAAATGACCAATCTGCCCAAAGCGCTGCGTGATACCCTGCAAGAGCGTTTTCCCTTGCTGACACCGGAGGTAGTCCGCAAGCAGGAATCCCAGAAGGACGGCACAATCAAATATTTGTGGAAACTGTCCGACGGCAACTGCGTGGAGACCGTGCTGATGCGTTACCACTACGGCAATACGGTGTGCATTTCCACGGAAGTGGGCTGCCGTATGGGCTGCGCTTTCTGCGCCTCTACCTTGGGTGGACTGGTGCGGAAGTTAGAGCCTTATGAAATGCTGGATCAGGTTTTGTTTACCCAGGTAGATTCCGGTCTGCCCATCTCTCACATCGTGCTGATGGGTATCGGCGAGCCGCTGGATAACTTTGACAATGTGATGCGGTTTCTGGAGCTGGTGAACAGCCCGGAGGGCATGAATATTTCCATGCGTCACATCAGCTTGTCTACCTGCGGTATCATACCGGGAATCGACCGGCTGGCAGAGAAAAAGCTGCAGCTGACCCTTTCCGTTTCTTTACATGCCCCCACGGATGAGATCCGTGACACCATTATGCCGGTGAACAAAGCCTATCCCACCGAGGAGCTTTTGCAGGCTTGCCGGCGCTACTATGAGACCACCGGCCGCCGAATTTCCTTTGAATACGCTATGATCGGCGGTGTAAACGATACTCCCCAGGCGGCAAAGACCTTGCTGAAGCGATTGAAAGGTCTGCCTGCCCACATGAATCTGATTCCGCTGAATCATGTGGAGGAGAGTCCCTTAAAACCCAGCACCCGACAAGCGGTGCAGCAGTTCCAGAAGCTTTTGGAGGAGGGGGGTATTCCTGCCACTGTCCGCCGTACCTTAGGCAGCGATATTGACGCTTCCTGCGGTCAGCTTCGGAGAAAATACACGAAAGAGCAGAATTAACCTGCGAAAGGAGTGTGCTTTATGCAGTATTGGGGCATTACAGATCCCGGATGCGCCCGTGCCCAAAACCAGGATGCGTACCATGTGGAAGTACTGGGCAAGAACGCACTGTTATGCGTTGTTTGCGACGGTATGGGCGGCGCAAAATCCGGTAATGTAGCCAGCACATTGGCAGTAGAGGTGTTTGTGCAGGAGGTCAAGCGTACCTGGGTATCCGGCATGGATCCGGAGATGGCAGACCAAATGCTTCGCAACGCAGTGAAGCTTGCAAACTTCACGGTTTACGATCAGGCGCAGCAGTTTGAGGAATTTGCCGGTATGGGCACGACCTTGGTAGCTGTGTTGGTGCAGGGTCGGTATAGCACCATAGTCAATGTAGGCGATAGCCGTGCATACAGTGTAACACTGGACGGTGTGCGCCAGCTGACCACAGACCACTCTCTGGTGCAGATGATGGTCGCCCGGGGCGAACTGACTCCGGAGCAGGCTCGCTGCTATCCCGGCAAGAATCTGATCACCCGTGCCATCGGTACAGAATCGGTGGTAGAGTGTGATATTATCCACCGCAGAAACGAGGGCGGCGAATGTTTGCTGCTTTGCAGCGACGGCCTTTCCAATCTGGTGGATGAACAAGAGATCTTGTTCGAGGTCGTCCACGGACTGAACAAGCAAAGCAGTTGTGAACGTCTGCTGGATATTGCCAAGAATCGGGGCGCGCCTGACAATGTGACCTGTGTTCTGATTCAGATTTAAGGAGATTCGGTTATGGATAAATATATTGGACGCCTGCTGGATAACCGGTACGAGATCTTAGAGGTCATCGGCACCGGCGGTATGGCGGTTGTATATAAAGCACGTTGCCACCGGCTCAACCGTCTTGTGGCAATCAAGATTCTGAAAGACGATTATCTGGAGGACGAGGAGTTTCGCCGCCGTTTCCATTCGGAGAGCCAGGCGGTTGCTATGCTCAGCCACCCCAATATCGTTTCTGTGTATGACGTTTCCAGCTCCATCACGGCGGATTACATCGTTATGGAACTGATCGACGGCATTACCCTGAAGCAGTACATGGAAAAAAAGGGTGTGCTGAACTGGAAAGAAACCCTGCACTTTGCCATTCAGATCGGCAAGGCGCTGGAGCATGCCCACAGCCGTGGCATCGTTCACCGTGATATCAAGCCTCACAATGTGATGGTGCTGAAAAACGGCTCTGTAAAGGTTACGGACTTCGGTATCGCCCGGATGATGTCCAAGGGCAACACCCTGACCAAGGAAGCGCTGGGCTCTGTGCATTACATATCCCCGGAGCAGGCCAAGGGCGGCAGAGTGGATAACCGTTCCGACATCTACTCTTTGGGCGTTGTGATGTACGAGATGATGAGCGGACGGCCGCCCTACGACGGAGAATCCCCCGTGGCGGTGGCGATCCAGCACATCAACGGCGGCGCAGTGATGCCCTCTACCCTCAATCCCAATATTCCCGGCGGCCTGGAGCAGATCATTATGAAGGCGATGGCGCAGGAAACAGAGAATCGCTACAGCACTGCCACCCAGATGCTTACGGATATGGACGAATTCCGCAAGAATCCGGCGATTTTGTTTGACTACAATACACCGGACACCGACGAGGTGACCAAGCTGCCCAAGCCGCCGCTGGTACTGGAGCCGGAGCAGCCGAAAACCACCGCCGAGCGTGTGGAACGGCAAAAGACGGACATTTCCCAGCTGCCCCAGCGCCGCAAGGCTGCCGCGGCCGCCAAGTCTGCAGGCAAGAAGCCCCAGCACAAGACGGAGGAAGGTCGCAGCAATGCCACCACCATCGCTATTATTGCTTGTTCTGCGGTGATGATCATCGCCATTGTGGTATTTTTGATCGTGCTGTTCAGCGATGGCAGCGGCTCGACCCAGTTGGTAGATGTTCCCAATCTGGTGGGTCAGGTCTATGAGGACTTGCCGGATTATCCGGACTTCTCGGTGAAAGTGGAAAAAGAAGTCCATGATAACACCTATCCTGCCGGTCAGATTATCGATCAGCAGCCCGGTGCCAACAGCCAGATCCAAAAGGGCAAGACGGTCTATGTGACGGTCAGCCTTGGACCTGCATCCAAAACCGAAATGCCCAGCCTTGTGTTGTGGGAACTGAGCGAGGCGGAGCGTGCCCTGAATAACCTGAGCCTGAATCTGCACATCATTGTGCAGGAGGATTACAATGATACGGTAGTAAAGGGCTGCGTGATCCGCACCGAACCTATGGCGCAGACCCAGCTGACTGCCGGTCAGGAAGTGAAACTGTTTGTCAGCAAGGGCGTAGAGATTCAGAAGGGCGCAATGCCCGATGTTGCAGGCGACAAGCTGGACAGCGCCAAAAAGGTGCTGGAAAGCCAGGGGCTGGATCTGAACATTGTAGTTGAGGAAGTCTATGACTCCGTGGTTGCCGTGGGTAACGTGGTGCGCACCGACCCGGAAAAGAACATGGAACTGCAAACCGGTCAGACCGTTACCTTGTATGTAAGCAAAGGCCCGCAGATGGCTGAGATCAAGAAGCTGGTGGGACTGTCTGTGGATGCAGCCGTGTCCATCCTGAAGGCAGACGGCTTTGTCAATTATGAGATCGAGCCTGTGGAGAGTGAAAAGGAAAAGGATACCTTGATCGAACTGCGCTCCGGCAATGAGGTGCTGCAGGCCGGTGACCAGATCGATGTGAATGCAAAAATTGTCCTAGTGGTGTCCCACGGAAAGGACCCTGTGCGTCAAGTCACAAAGGATGTGGTTATTGATCTGAATGGCTGCGCAAAGGAAAGTGATTGCGATGTTATCATTAAGTGCAACGGTAAAGTGGTTTACACCGGTACAATAGCCAAGGGTGAGAATTCTGTCACACTTAAGGATCAGACGGGTACTGGTACTGTGGATTACGAGCTTGTCGTTGGTGATGAAACTTGGAATATCCAGAGGGTGCAATTTTAATGCCTGAGAACAAAATGATCACCGGACGGATTGTTCGGAGCTTAAGTGGATTTTATGATGTACAGACCGACGGCGGTGTGATCACATGCCGTGGCAGAGGTGTTTTGCGGAAAAAGGGTGAAACACCCCTGACCGGCGATGTGGTGGAGATCACCGTAGAAAACGGTAAGGGCATGGTGGAAACGATACTGCCCCGAAAAAACCGTTTTGTCCGCCCGGCAGTTGCCAATGTGGATGGGCTGGGGGTGTTTGCCGCCAATGTGAATCCGGTGACAGAGCCGTTTTTGGTGGATCGTGTGGCGGCCATTGCCGGCGACCAGGAAGTGCCG
>JAZRQK010000010.1:0-7219 GCA_045649665.1 Faecousia sp.
GCGCCGATGTGCTGGGTAATGCCGCCGGCCTCGCCTGCAGTGACGGAGGTCTTACGGATAGCGTCCAGGGTAGAGGTCTTGCCGTGGTCGACGTGACCCATGACCACCACAACGGGAGCGCGGGTCTCCAGCTCCTCAGCGGTATCCTCACGATCCTCGATGACACGTTCCTCGATGGTAACGGTAATTTCCTTTTCTACCTTACAACCCATTTCCACTGCCACGAATTCAGCAGTGTCGAAGTCGATGGTCTGATTGATAGCAGCCAGCACACCATTTTTCATCAGGCACTTGATAACTTCACCGGCAGTCTTTTTCATCCGGCTTGCCAGCTCGCCAACGGTGATCTCCTCGGGGATCTTGACGGTAACGGGTGCTTTGCGAGCCACTTCCATCTGCAGACGGCGCAGCTTTTCCTGCTCCTCGTTACGAGCCTTGTTGCCCTTGAACTTGTTGTCCTTGCGATTCTGCTGCTGACCCTTCTTGCCGCCGAAACGCTGCTTGCCGCCCTGATAGTCCTGCACACGCTGGTCTACCAGGTTGTCAACGTCCGCAAAGCGGTTGGCATTGACCTGCACCGCAGAGGTGTCAACCACACGGCGCTCACGCTTACGCTCAGGCTCTGCAGGTTTCTGAGGCTTCTCCTCCTTAACGGGAGCAGGCGCAGACTGTTCCTGCTTTGCAGGCGCAGGCTTTTCCTCAGCCTTGGGTGCTTCCGGCTTGGGCTCCTCTTTCTTGGGAGCAGGCTGGACAGCAAAGACCACCTCCAGAGACTCGATCTGGTTGGTCTGGGTAATATAATCAAAAATCACATTCAGCTCGTCGTCCGTCAGCACCTGGGTGTTGGACTTGGGCTTCTCAAAAAACTTTTCCATAATCGCGCTGATTTCCTTGGGCGTTTTACCAAAGTCAGCTGCGACTTCTTTCAAACGATACTTTTCCATATAATAGCACCTCCTGTGATTACTTTCCGAAACGCTTGTTGCGACGGTGGGCTTTCGCTTCGCGTTGCCGCTGCTGTACCCGCTGGGTTCGCTTTTGCAGGCTTTCCAGTTCTGCGCTGTACTTCTCCGGCTGCTCCAGAGCTTGCACAAAAGCAAGCGCCAGCGCCGGATCAGTAAAAGCTGCCATGGCAAGCGCTGTTCTGCCAACGGCTTGACCAAGGGTGTCCTTGTCAAATTGGGTACGGATGCAAAGCTGCTGTGTTCCGGCAACAAAGCTTTTGGCTCTGCGCCAGCTGTGATCCGAGGCGTCGGATGCCACCAGGATCAATTTTGCTTTCTGGGCACGGGCGGCTGCGCCGACCGGTTCTTCGCCCAGTTCGATCCGCCCGGCTTTCCGGGCCAGCGACAAATAGCGAAGTGCTTTATCCACCGATGTTCGCCCCCATTTCCTTTTCCAGATGCAGATACACTTCCTCGGGAATGGAAACCTCCAGGCTTCGCTCCAGGGACTTTGCTTTCTGCGCCTTTTTCAGGCAGTTGGGGTCAGGACAGATATAAGCGCCTCTGCCGTTAAGCTTACCGCTGAAGTCCAGACAGACGCTGCCGTCTGTGCCACGGACTACCCGGATCAGCTCTTTTTTGGCTTTACGCTCACGGCAGCCCATACACTGCCGCATAGGAATTTTCTTTTGCATAGGTCTGCCACTCCTTAAAAATGTTATTCAGCCTGGGATTCGGGCTTGATGTCGATCTTGTAGCCGGTCAGTCGTGCAGCCAGACGTGCGTTCTGACCTTCCTTGCCGATGGCGAGGCTCAGCTGGTTATCGGGAACGATAACGGTGCAAGCCTTCTGACCGGGCACGGGTGTGACTTCGATGACTTCCGCGGGGCTGAGGGCAGCGCGGACATATTCACAGGGGTCTTCGCTCCAGACAACGATGTCGATCTTTTCGCCGCCCAGCTCCTCAACAACAGCGCCTACACGGCCGCCGCGAGGGCCAACGCATGCGCCCACGGGATCGATATCCTCCATAGCAGCACGGACAGCGATCTTGCTGCGGCTGCCGGGCTCACGGGCGATGTTGCGAATTTCAACCTGACCGTCAGCGATTTCGGGAGTTTCCAGCTCGAACAGACGGCGTACCAGATTGGGGTGGGTACGGGATACCTGCACCAACGGGCCACGGGTTGCCTTATGCACTTCCAGCACATAAACACGGATCAGATCGCCGGGTGCGTAGCTTTCGCCGGGGATCTGCTCGGAAGCGCGCAGAACAGCGTCGCTCTGCTCGTTGCCCTGACCGGTGCGGACAAAAATGTCGCCGGTGGGGTCAACACGCAGCACAGTGCCGGTGAGCATTTCCTGGGCCTTGGAGGAGTAGCTCTCATAAATAGCGCCACGTTCTGCCTCACGAATACCCTGGATCACCACCTGCTTTGCGGTCTGGGCGGCGATACGACCGAACTTCTGAATGTCCACGTCGATATTCACAGCGTCGCCAACCTGCACGTTGGGATCAAGCTTCTTTGCAGCTTCAATGTGGATCTCCACGGCGGGATCTTCCACTTCCTCTACTGCGGTCTTGACCAAGTGCATGGAAAGACCCTTTTCGCTCAGATCCACTACCACATTTTCGGCAGGGATGTCACGGTGATCTTCCCGATCCTTGCGGTAAGCGTTCTGCAGCGCCTGCTTCAGTCGCTCAACCATGTAATCTACAGAAATGCCCTTCAGCTTTTCCAGATCACGCAGGGATGCGAAAATCTCTGCGCCGATGTCTACCTTGGGGGCTTCCTGCTTCTTTGCTCTAGCCATGTCTATATTTCCTCCTTATCGGTTACTTAAAACTCTACACGAAGCCGCACCAGTGCGACCTCGGATTTTTCAAATGTAATGGTTTCCTTGCCTGCCTCTACGGTGACTTTGCCGTCCTCGTAGCCACGCAGGATGCCGGGGATCTCCTTCAAGCCGTTCCGGGGGCGGTACAGCTTGACCATAATGGGGCTGTCCATAAACCGCTGGAAATCGGCAGGCCGTTTCAGCGCCCGTTCCAGACCGGCGGAGCAGACCTCAAAGTGGTAGCTCTCGGAGATGGGGTCTTTTTCGTCCAGTACCGGGTCAACTGCCCGGTGGATTTTTTCGCAGTCCTCGATGTCCACGCCGCCGTCTTTGTCGATGTACAGCCGCAGGAAACGCTCAGAGCCTTCCCGGACGTATTCCACATCCCAAAGGCTGCAGCCGCAAGCTTCCACGATGGGTTGGGAGAACTGTGCTACTTGCTCAGTGATCTTCAAAAAAATCCCTTCTTTCGTGAAAAAGAGAGGAGCTGGCGCTCCTCTCTTTCGTAGTATATACGTTAGATTACTGGTATTATAACACCCTTATTCGGGTTTTGCAAGGGTTTTTTGTATATTTGTATGCGATTTTTGCAAAGCCAATTCATTCAATTAACGGGCAGGCATGCCTTGGGTGTACTTCTGATCCCATGTATCGTCAAAGATCCGCATAACCATTTTGGCTTGGGTCAGATCGTCTGCCAGTTCACACAGATAGGGTGCGCACTCCAGAGATTCCAGATAAAATTCCGGCAACGCCTCGCTGCCCAGCCGTGCGCCCAGAAATGCGCCGGTCAGCGCACCCACAGCGGCGCTCCGTCCGGAGTGGTTCACGGCGGTGATCATGCCCTCGTCAAAGTTAGCCGGGTGGATCATACAGGCATACACTGCGCCGGCGACACATTCGGCGGCGGTGGTGCAGCCAAGCATCGTCAGGGCGGCCAAAGGTGTCAGCTCCGGATCTTTGGTCAGTTGGATGGCGTACCGGATGCGCTGCAGCACCTGTTCCGTCTGAGGATAGTCCTCCCCAAAGAGAGAATCCACTACCTGCATGGATTTTTCAAAACAAACCGGCAGGGGATGGGGATTGTCCTGCAAAAGACCTGCCAATACGTATGCTACAAAAGCGCCGGCGATAAAGCTTTCCGGGTCGCCGTGAGTAAAGGCTACCGCCTCTGCCGCCAGCCGACCCAGCTGTTTCGGTTCGATCCGGGCGGGCATAGCGCCCAGCGCCACTGCTACGGGCAGGGTGATGGTGCTGGGGGTGGTGGAGCGGAAAACCGGCTTTTCCGGTGTTCCCAAGGTGTCCCGGCTCAAAGCGTCCAAAATCCGGGTGTCCATACAGTGTCGGCGGCGCATCTCGGGAACTTGCGCCAGCCAGCAGGCGGTTTTCTCGGCGCTGCCACGGAATTGCTGGCTTTTTGCCCACTCTCTAAGGCTCAGCGCCATGAATTTGGAGAGGTTATCCGGATTGCCCCGGATCGCGCCCAGCAGCAGTCCGTTGCACAAAAAGGCAGGCAGCTGGGTATAGGAGGTGATGTCCGCAGTGCCGTTAACAAGGTCATAGCCCAATAGACCGTTAGGGCCGTAATTCTCACAAATCTCGTCCCAGCTTTTGTTATCCACGGTGTAACCCATGGCATCGCCCACCGCAAGTCCCAAAAGGCAGCCACGATAGGCAGCGATCCGTTTGTCCATACCAGCACCTCCTTATAATACTATTATAATATAGCCAAAAGCAGATAGCAAGAATTTTGTCGGTTACCGGGGGAAGCCGTTTTCTTTATCGTAGACCACCAGCAGGCTGCCCTGTTCCACACAGATAGCGGCTTGCTTGCCGGTAAAGGCATTGCTGACCCCCAAAGGGAAGCCGGCGGTCAGCGTGCCGTTTTCAAGGGGGTATTTTAAGCCGGTCAGGGTAATGCCTTTGGCATCGCTGCCCAGACAGAATACAGATACGATACCCTTTGCCCCTGCCGGGAAAGCGATACTGCCCTTTTGCACCAAAGTGACGATTTGCTTTTTGCCAACCAGATAACCGGTTGCGCCGTGGTCAGCCAAAAACTGCAGCGTCTGTAAATTGGCGATGGTGTGGTCTAGTCTTTCACCCTCCAGCGCACCGTAGAACAAAAATTCCTTGTATCCCAAGGCAAGTCCGTGGCGGGCAGCCAGCATGGCATCGGTGTCGTCCTTTTCCGCCGGGAACAGCTTGGCATTTTCCGGCACATATCCTAAAGAATCAAAATCGCCCAATATACCCTGGGGTGTCAGACCCAGCGCCTGGGTATGGACATAGCCGCCGTCAGCGGCGATGATATAGTCCTGCTGGTCTATAGGCTCTGCCAATGCGTCAAAACCACCGGCGCAAAAAACCACGCACTTTGCCATACACACCCCTCCTTTGTTAAGTAGTTACCAGTGCAGACCCTTGGGATAGAAGAAACGCAGCTTTTCCTCAGCGATCCGGAATGTAATTTCCTGCGCCATCATCACTTCGCCGTCAATACTCACCGGCGTTTCCTTGTCGCATACAATGGTCAGCTCTTTTGTCTTATAGTGTGTTACAAGCTTAGGTAGCTGGGTATATTTGCCGTCCTTGTACTTGCCAACCACGCCCGGCACTTGCAGCCGGGAAACTTTCTTTACCAGCAGCACGTCCAGCAGTCCGTCGGTGGGGTCAGCTTCCGGTACGGGGTTAAAACCGCCGCCGTAAAACCGGCCGTTGCAGGCGCAGATCATGGTCTGCTCACCGTCGATGACCTCGCCGTTAAGCTTGACCACATAATGCTCATAGATGCCCTTGATGACGTTGACGATGGTAGAAAACACATATGCCCGGAAGCCGTGAAGCAGGGGCAGTCGCTTGTACCGGGAAACATCTGTGCCGATCCGGGCATCCAGACCCACGGAGCAGATATTCAGGCACAGACGGTCGTTACACCGCACCAGGTCGAACAAAGCTTCCTCTGCATCCAACAGACGCTCCAGCTCAAAAAACGCTTTGGGCTCATTGAATATTTTTACAAAGTCGTTACCACTGCCGCCGGAAAATACGGTGACGGCGGCATTATCAAAACCCGCTGCGCCGGCAACCACTTCGTTCAGCGTGCCGTCGCCGCCGCAAGCATACAGCCGGACTTCCTCACCGGTCTGGGCGGCTTCCCGGGCGATCCTGGTACAGTCGCCGGGGCAGGCGGATACATGGATTTCAAAGTCCAGCCCCCGGCTGCCGCAAATATTCTCAATAGTGGCGGTGTATTCCTTTGTCCGGTCATAGCTGCCAGCCGCCGGATTGATAATAAAAATGTGTTTCATAAACTTATTTCTTTCGTCTGGTGTTGTTAGTGAACATATAGTAGTCGCACTTGATCTTGCCGTTGTAGAATTTCCGTTTTTTGTCCGCCCGCTTGCCGAACCAATGCTCGAATTCCGGCTCGGAGGTAATTACATATTTTTTCCAGCCGTCGGCAAACTTCAGGTGACGACCCAAAGCCGAATACAACCGCTGGGCGCTGTGCTGCTCCATCATTCGTTCGCCATAAGGGGGATTGCAGACCAAAATGCCGGCATCCGAGGGCAGGCTCAGTTTGGTGGCGTCGCCGTCTTTGAAAGTAACGCAGTCAGCAACACCGGCTTTCCGGGCATTGGCAAAGCTGAGGGAAACGCAAGCCGGGTCGCTATCAGAGCCTAAAATGCGATATTCGCCCTTAAACTCCTTGGCTTTCGCCTCCTCTTTGACTTGCAGCCAAATATCTTTGGGCATCCAGGGGTATTCCTCGGCGGCGAAATGCCGATTCAGTCCCGGCGCCCGGTTTTTGGCGATCAGCGCCGCCTCAATGGGAATGGTGCCGCTGCCGCAGAAAGGATCCCAGAAAAATTCTCTGCCCCGGTAACGGGTCAGCTGGATCATGCCGGCAGCCAGGGTTTCGTGCAGAGGGGCATCGTTGCCCACCGCCCGGTAGCCACGCTTATGCAGACCCGGGCCGGAGGTGTTCAGCGACAAGGTCACCTGGTCGTTGAGAATGGTAAAATGCAGCTGGAATTTGATACCGGTTTCCGGCAGCCAGCTGATACCGTACTTTTCGCCCAGCCGACGGGAGGCGGCTTTTTTGATAATCGCCTGACAGTCGGAAACGCTCATCAGCTGACTGTTCAGGCAGTGACCCTTCACGGGGAACTGACCGTCCTTGGGGATATAGTCCTCCAGATTGGTGTGCAGCACACCCTGAAACAATTCCTCAAAGGTCTTGGCAGGGAACTGTGCCAGCACGATCATCACCCGTTCTGCCGTCCGCAGGCAGATGTTGGCTTTTGCCAAAGCGGTTTCGTCGCCGGTGAACAGTACCCGGCGATCCTCCACCCGGACGTTTTCCATATCCATGCGCCGCAATTCGTCGCCTGCCAGTCCTTCCAGACCAAACAGACAGGGCGCAACAAAC
>JAZRQK010000011.1:0-38760 GCA_045649665.1 Faecousia sp.
AATCCTACTTTTAAGATCACCATGGAAAACGGCGGTGTCATCGAAGGCGAGCTGTATCCCGACAAGGCTCCCCAGAGCGTCTACAACTTCATCGACCTGTGCAACCACAACTACTATGACGGTCTGATCTTCCACCGGGTCATCCCCGGCTTCATGATCCAGGGCGGCTGCCCCGAAGGCACCGGCATGGGCGGCCCCGGCTACTGCATCAAGGGCGAATTCTTCTTCAACGGCGTCAAGAACGAGCTGAAGCACAAGCGCGGCGTTCTGTCCATGGCCCGTTCCCAGTCCCCCAACTCCGCCGGCTCCCAGTTCTTCATCATGCACCAGGATGCCAAGCACCTGGACGGCCAGTATGCCGCTTTCGGCAAGGTGACCTCCGGCCTGGAAGTTGTTGACGCCATTGCAAAGGTCAGAACCGGCCGCAATGACCGTCCCATGGAGGATCAGAAGATCGCTTCCATCGTGGTCGACACCAAGGGCGAGACCTATCCCGAGCCCAACAAGCTGCCCGATCCCTACGGCAGATTCTGATAATTATGCTGTCATTGCGAACCAGTGCTCACACTGGTGTGGCAATCTCCTGAATCGCCGGGGATTGCCACGTCGCTGACGCTCCTCGCAATGACAAGCATTCTTCCTGCACTTCCCTATATATGGGGCCGTACTGGTTTCGACGGGGGTAGTGAGGCTGGATAAGCGGGCCGTGGCGCCTGACCACGATAAAACGGGTAACAGTTAAATTTAACTGACAACAATTCTTTCGCACTGGCTGCCTAATTAGGCGCCCATCCGCCCCGGAAGGTCCACGAGCCGGGCTCGGGTGTGATCTGAGTGGAGACCGTGCGTATGGTAAGCTTTGCCCATACCACGCATCATGAAGCTACTGATTCCGGAAGGGTGTTTGTTCCCGTCCGGTTGAGGGAATGTAATTAACAAACTGCGCCCGGAGAAGTTCTTTCCAAGTTGCTTTCGGACAGGGGTTCGATTCCCCTCGGCTCCACCAAAAAAGATCCCACCCTAAATAGGGTGGGATCTTTTTTGGTAGATGGAGGATCGAAAGGACGACGACAGCGATTACGCTGGCGCAAACAAGTGTCCGGTGGACACTTGTGATTTTTACTGTTTTACGAAACTTGTTCAGGGATGCTTTTCATAGTTAAGCCGATGCGCTTGCGCTTCTCGTCCACTTCCAGCACGCAGACCTTTACAACATCGCCGACCTTGACGATTTCAGACGGATGTCGGATCTTGCGGTTACAGACTTGGGAAATATGCACCAAACCATCTTGGTGGACACCGATATCCACAAACACACCAAAGTCGATCACATTTCTCACAGTACCGCTTAAGACCATGCCAACCTTCAGGTCTTTCATCTCCAGCACATCTGTACGCAGCACCGGCGCAGGCAAGTCATCACGCGGGTCTCTGCCGGGTTTCATCAGCTCCTTGACCACATCCTGCAGTGTGGGTAAACCGACACCGCAAACCTGCGCTGCCGCCTCCTCGCCGTAATCTGCCAGCCGCTGCTGCAGCTCAGCCAGATTACCGGCACGCACATCATTTTTATTATAGCTGCAAAGCTTCAGCAGCATATCTGCCGCCTGATAAGATTCCGGGTGAACGCCGGTATTATCCAAAATCTCCTTACTCTCAGGGACACGCAGGAAGCCGGCGCACTGTTCAAATGCTTTCGGGCCAAGCTTGGGTACTTTCTTAAGCTGTGCTCTGTTGGTGAATGTGCCATTCTCATCACGGAACGCAACGATATTCCTTGCCGTAGTGGCAGTCAGACCGGACACCTTTTGCAGCAGGCTTGCCGATGCTGTGTTAATATCCACACCAACAGCATTGACGCAATCCTCTACAACGCTTCCCAGTGCCTCATCCAGCCGTTTCTGGGGCATATCGTGCTGATATTGACCAACACCAATCGCCTTGGGGTCGATTTTTACAAGCTCTGCCAGCGGATCCTGCAATCGTCTTGCAATGGAAACCGCAGAGCGCAGATTCACATCAAATTCCGGGAACTCCTCTGCTGCCAATTTGGATGCAGAATATACCGATGCGCCAGCCTCGTTTACGATCACATAGCTGACACCCGGCAGATTATGGATCATCTCCACAGTCATTGCCTCAGTTTCTCGGGACGCCGTTCCGTTACCGATGGCAATATGCTTAACGCCGTGCTTACGAATCATAGCGGACAATATTCGGATCGCTTCGTCTTTTTTGTTCTGGGAGAATGTGGGATAGACCACATTGGTATCCAGCACCCGACCGGTTTCATCTACAACGGCGACCTTGCAACCATTTCTGTAACCGGGATCTAAGCCCATGGTAACAAAGCCCTTCACCGGGCGCTGCATCAGCAAAGGCTTCAGATTCAGGCCAAAGTTCATGATTGCCGACTCTGCCGCCTTATCCGTCAGAACACTGCGCATTTCTCGTTCCGCACTGGGAGCGATCAAACGGTCATAGGCATCAATAGCCGCACTACGCACCACCGGGCAAACATGTGCCACCGGCTTCAGTGCGCAACGGCACACCAGCGCCTGTCCCTCTGTACCGGGCATGGTAATAGAAACCTTTAAGAAGCCCTCTTTTTCGCCCCGGTTGATCGCCAGAATCTGATGATTCAGCACTTTGGAAACCGGCGCAGAAAACTGATAGTACAGTCTGTAAACGCTGTCCGTATCCGGGTCATCTGCCTGAACGGAGATAATCGCCTGCCGTTCCATCTTTAACCGCAATGCCTTGCGAATATCTGCATCGTCAGAAATCAGTTCCGCAATAATATCCGATGCGCCGGCGATGGCATCCTCTACAGATTCCACACCTTTTTCAGGGTCGATATACGCTTGTGCCAACACATAGGGATCATCACCATTCTGCGCAAAAATTGCCAGCGCCAAAGGTTCCAGTCCTTTTTCCTTTGCAACGGTTGCACGGGTGCGCCGTTTTTGCTTATAGGGACGATATAGGTCTTCAACCTCTGCCAAAGTGCTGGCATCATCTATGGCAGCAGCCAATTCTTCCGTCAGTTTTTCCTGCGCCTCAATGGACTTCTTGACCTCCTCCTTGCGCTCCATCAAATTGCGCAGGTAATTCAGTCGCGTTTCTAAACCACGCAGCGTGGTATCATCCATAGAGCCATGCATTTCTTTTCGATAACGAGCAATAAACGGAATGGTATTGCCCTCATCCAGCAGCGCAACAACATTTTCCACATAAGATTGCTTCTGCTTTAATTCCTCAGCCAGAATCTCAATAATTGATCTCATCATATTCCCCTTTTCTGCTGATATATGCTGATTATACCACACCAAAAAGCCGTTGGCAATTCTACTGTAACGCTTTTCGTTAAATTATAACAACATTCTATTGTTTTGTGTTGCGAATAACTATTGCAAGTGGTATAATTGTATAAAAATACATATGGAGGTTACGTATGAACCAGTTAATATTCTCTGTTTTGGCAGTATCGGCTGCGCAGGCTACAATGATACCGGCATTGGTCATACTGTCCTTAATCAGCGTTGCCCTGATCGCCAGCTGCGTTGCGTTTACCGTTCTGACCGTGAAGTCAAATAACCTTTCAAATATGCGGCTCTTGCTTTTGGGATCGTTCTATACCGCAGCGATTATCGTCTTGGTTTGCACGATCTTATGTTTTAGCAGATTTTGCATGGCAATCTAAATCCCCGGCCGGTCAGGCTTTGCCTGACCGGCTATTGTTTTACCTAAGATACTGTAATCCCATTGACAGATTCAGTACGCACATTTATAATAAAATAAAAACTGATAAGGAAGGTGTATTATGGAAAAGAAAATTATCACCATCAGCCGTGAATTTGGCAGTGGCGGACGTACCATCGGTCATCTGGTTGCAGAAAAGCTCGGTATTCCTTTCTATGATAAGGATCTGGTGGATCATATCGCTTTGGAATCCGGTTTCGCCACCCATTACATAGAGGAACACGGCGAACACGCACCCAGCACCAGCATTTTCTCCTACGCCTTTTCTCATCAAGGCACTCCCGGCGCCATGCACGGCATGTCAACGGCCGATTTCTTGTGGAATGTACAATGCAACGTGATTTTGCAGCTGGCCGAAAAAGGTCCGTGTGTGATCGTAGGCAGAAATGCCGATTATATCTTGAAAGATCGTGAAGATTGTCTTCATGCCTTTATCCACGCAGACAAGGAATTCCGTGCAAACCGCATTGTTCGTCTGTACGGCGAATCGGAAAAGAGTCCCAAGGCACGTTTGCAGGAAAAAGATAAGCGCCGCAAGGTGAATTATCATCATTATACCGGCCGCACATGGGGCGCATCCCACAACTATGATATTTGCCTGAACAGCAGCGTGCTGGGTGTTGAAAATTGCGCAGATGTGATCGTTTCACTGGTAGAGCAAAGCAAGAAATAAACACGAAACCCTCCCGGAACACCGGGAGGGTTTTTCATTATTCTGATTTCCGTTTCGGTTGCACCGGAATAAAACACAGCGCAGTAATACCAAAACATGTCAAGCCGGAAAGCATAGCTAACTCCTGAACAAAGGAGATCAGGGATAAGGTAAGGACGTACTGGAACAGATCCACAAAAACAATGCGGAACACTGCAGGAACCAGCATGGCAGCAGCCATAAAACCTTTTTCCTTAAAAAAGCCGGTCAATGTCAGCAGGCACACCAGCGCAGCGGCGGCATACCACACGACGCCAAGGATCACGCTCAAAACACTTCCATAAGAAAAGCTGCGAATCAGCATCAGCAAGCTGAATATGCCTGCGCCGGCAATTACCAGCTGCGCCGAATCCAGATGGGCAACATGGAGCAAAATCACCATACCGGCCAAAGCTACCATCGGCACCAGCATGTAAAACAAGATCTGCAGAATATTGCAGTCAAACAAATTTACAAAACCAAAATAATAGACACACAGCAGGAAAAAGCCCAAACCGCCAAAGAATGCAGCAGCGCCCAGCCACTTGCTCCCGAAATCAATGCGGAATCGAACAGAATTACTCTTAAACATAGTAACCATCTCCTATTTTTATTGGTCTGCAATATGAATGTTGACACCATTGACCTCAACATTCTCATCTGCGCAAATCAGAATATACTTCACACCGCCAATGATCCGGGTCTCAATCAAGTCACTTCTGTCCGGGTTTACCTTGATGGATACATCCGGGGTTTTGATTTCAAAGCGACGTGTATCAATAATATTCTTGGGATGTAACTGCGCTTCATGGCCAAAAGCAGCATCATAATCAACGCTGAATTTCGCAACAGCCTGCTCAGAAATTCCGCCGGACTTCAAAGCCGTTTTGATTGCCTCTTTGGAAACCAACAACGGCTGCGGATCCCGGCTTTCCTTATGCAGTTCAACACACTGGCACAGCTGATCATGCACAGTCTGTACCACATCCAAGCTGCACTCCTCGCTTAATGTAGTAGTCAGCAAAGCCTCAAAGGACTTCTTTTGCTCACCCGCCGGCATAGGTAATGTGACAGAAAACAGCGAATCTGCCAACGCCTGATTGCTCACCTTTACATTGTGAGAATACAGCAGCGCATTGTAAATATTTGCGCTGCGGTCATCAAACGCCGGGAACAAGAAACCAACCTCCGGTGCACAGACAGTCTGTGCGATTCCGGAATCGTGGAACAACTTCTCCTCTGCCTTATACTGCAGACCGGGTTTTGCCTGCTTCACCGGGCAAATAGCGCACAAAATGTATTTGTACACCTCGCCGGATGCATCCTGCTGTACCGTACCGTCCTTGCTTTTAAACGGCACGTCATAGCTATCGCAACCCACCAAAATCACAAATCCGTCATCGAAATTTACCGATTGGATAATCTTGTTATACAGCTGCATCCGCAGGTCATCATCCTGAAGTCCGCAGGCTCGAAGATCCATTAAGAACTTATGCTCCGGACTGTTCGCCACCTGCTCTGTGCGGAAAGACACATCTACCAAATTCTTACCAACGCCGCCGGAAAGGGTGCGCTTCATAAGGGCAAAATATTTCTCTGCCTCGTTCTCTGACATCATCGCTACGCTCTGACGAAAAGAAGTAACGATTTCCTTTTGTCCATTGACATAGCAACCGTAGATATATGTCATATTACTGCGATCCCGGCGCACTCTGCGTCGGATCTCGCCGATTTCTCTTTCGTTCATAAGTACCTCTTATAACCGCTGGATCACTTATCCCAGAGGCAATTCCAATTCTGAATGAAGTATTCCACGCCGGAATACACCGTCGTCAATATGATCAGTCCAACAACGACCCAATTCAGCACCGCAAACTGGGGAAACACGATCATGACGCACAGACCGATCATCGTACTGGCGGTTTTGAACTTACCGCTTTTACCCGCGGCGATCACTGTGCCCTTGCCCACTGCCACCAAACGAAGTCCGGTAACAGCAAACTCACGGGTCAGCACGATCATCAATGCCCAAGCCGGAAAAATATCCCACTGGCAAAACAAGACCATGGCCGCAATCGTCAGCAATTTATCCGCCAAAGGATCCAGAAACTTTCCAAAATCACTGACCTGGTTATACTTTCTGGCAATATAGCCATCCGCAAAATCTGTCAGGCTTGCAATCACAAAGATCGCCAAGGCGACAAACGTTAATACGTTACTACCGGTGCTATGTGCAAAGTACATAACCGCCATAAACGCAGGGATAAACGCCATGCGAATCAATGTAATTTTGCTGGCTGTTGTCATACAGAATCCTCCACAACATAACCGGAAAGGTCTCCGTCAATCACACCGTCAATGCAAATATTGACAAATGTGCCCTCGACCAGGGACTCCTCCGATGCGATCCAGACTCGCCCGTCAATTTCGGGAGAGTCTGCGTAGGTTCGACCAAAAAATTGTGTATATTCCTCGTCGTACCCATCTACCAAGACAGGCAAAACTTTGCCCATCATTTTTTCGTTATAGCTATCCATAATGCGGGATTGGATGGTTTCAATCATTTGCGCACGCTGTTGGGCAATCTCCGCATCCGGATATTCCATTTCTGCCGCAGGTGTTCCCTCCTCCGGAGAGAACGGGAATGCGCCAACACGCTCCAAACGCATCTGCTTCAGGAAATCGCACAGCTCAGCAAATTCCTCCTCACCCTCACCGGGAAGTCCGGTGATCACGCTGGTGCGAATCACCAAATCTGGAATCTGATTGCGAAGCTTGGTAAACAGCTGGCGCAGAAAATCACCGTCACCACGTCTGTTCATCAGCTTCAGTATTTTACTGTTGCAGTGCTGGATGGGAACATCCAGATACTTAACGATCTTGGGCTGCTCTGCGATCACATCGATCAGCGCATCGTCGATCTCATCCGGATAGACATAGTGGATACGTACCCACTCAATACCATCAATCAGACAAAGCTGTTCCAGCAGTTCCGGCAACAGTCGTTTATGACCCGGCAGATCTGTGCCGTACCGGCTGGTATCCTGCGCAACAACGATCAATTCCTTGACACCGCTTTCAGCCAACAATCTGGCTTCATACAGAACGTCATCCATACTACGGCTGCGGAATTTTCCACGCAGAGAGGGAATCACGCAATATGCGCATTTATTGTCGCAACCTTCGGAAATCTTGATATACGCATAATGTTCCGGCGTGGTCAGAATCCGTCCGGTCTCCTCCTCCGGCGCATCGATTGAGCCAAACTCAGCAACCGTTTCATCAGCCAAAAGCCGTTCAATAGCGGAAACAACCTCCGTATAGCTTCCCGTACCCAACACGCCGTCAACCTCCGGCATTTCTGCAAGGATCTGCTGCTGGTATCTTTGGGAAAGACATCCGGTCACCAGGATCTTGCCGATCAAGCCTTGCTCCTTCAGCTGACCCATTGTCAGAATATGCTCGATAGCCTCAGATTTCGCTGAATCAATAAATCCGCAGGTGTTGATCACCACAACATCGCTGCCGACAACATCCCCTTGGACAGTAAAACCTGCTTCCTGCACACGATACATCATACGTTCGCAGTCAACCTGGTTTTTGGCGCAGCCTAAGGAAATAAAACCGATATTTGCCATATTAACCCTCCGGGAACTCGTCGTAATCAAATGATAACACTCTTAAACAAGAATTGATCAGGCCGTAGCTATGACCTTTACGGATCAGCGCATCCATGACCTTACGCTTTTGGCGCAGATCACTTTGGCTGTCCAAATGGTCTTTCAAATATGCTTTGATTGCATCAGATTGATCAGGATAGTCTGCAAGGACATCGTCCCAAAAAGTTTTCGGGATGCGCTTTTCAAAAAGTGCTTGCTTCGCCCTGGCAAGGCCGTAGCCTTTGTTGATACAGCGATGGACGATCTCCTCGGCAGTCTTGCGATCATCTACCAGCGATAGATCCGCCATCCACTGCACAGCCGCTTTCGCCTGACCGGGATCCTCCCCTTTTTGTATCAACCGATGTTCCAGATCTTTCTTGGAAACACTTGACGCAGCAACGATTCGAACTGCACGCATTTTTGCAGACATTGCGCCAGCCGCTGTGCGAAGTGCCGCAAATTCCTCTGCAGTCATCTCCTTTTGGGCATAGAGCCCAAAATCTTCCACAGTCTGCCGGTAAAGCCGCATAACCGTACCATCGTCGAAACGCACCGCGTGCCTCCCTGCCCGATCAGGCTGGGAGGCAACGGAATCAATCCTCATCATTAAAATCGTCTGCACTGATCGCTACGGGGCGCTCAGCGGCTCTTGCAGGCTCTCTCACTGCATTGCCCTGAATCAGGTTAGCTCGCACCTGTGCTTCCACCTGCTCCGCAATATCGGGATTCTCCTGCAGATATGCCTTAACGCTGTCCTTGCCCTGGCCAATGCGCTCATCGCCCATGGAGAACCAGCTGCCACTCTTTTGAATGACCTCCATCTGAACAGCAAGATCTACCAATTCGCCCCACTTGCTGATACCCTGGCCGAACATGATGTCAAAGTATGCCTCACGGAACGGAGGTGCAACCTTATTCTTAACAACCTTGACACGGGTCTTGTTGCCGATCACGTTGCCGCCCTCCTTGATGGATTCCACACGACGGACATCCAGGCGGACAGATGCATAGAATTTCAGCGCATTACCGCCGGTGGTGGTTTCGGGGTTGCCGTACATAACACCGATCTTCATACGCAGCTGGTTGATAAAGATAACGATACAGTTAGTTTTGGAGATAGAGCCAGCCAGCTTACGCAGCGCCTGGGACATCAGACGAGCCTGAACACCAACAAAGCTGTCACCCATCTCACCCTCCAGTTCCTGCTTGGGAACCAGCGCAGCAACAGAGTCAACAACCACTGCATCCACAGCGCCGGAACGCACCAGCGCATCGGTGATCTCCAATGCCTGACCACCATCATCCGGCTGGGACACCAGCATATTGTCGGTATCGACACCCAACGCAGCGGCGTATACCGGATCCAGCGCATGCTCTGCGTCCACAAAAGCAACCTCGCCGCCCATTTTCTGCACCTCTGCAAGAATGTGCAGTGCAAGGGTAGTTTTACCGGAGGATTCCGGTCCGTAGATCTCAATAATACGACCCTTGGGAACACCGCCAATACCCAGCGCTGCATCCAGTGCCAAAGAGCCGGTGGGAACTGCGTCAACAGTCATTTCCGGGCGGTCGCCCAGACGCATAACTGTGCCTTTGCCGTAGCTTTTTTCGATTTGTGCAAGTGCCGTCTGCAACGCCTTTTTCTTATCTGCAGCGGGTGCCGGTGCATCATAAACAGTCTTTTTTGTTGCCATGTTAATCTTCCTTCCTGCCGTATTGGGCAATAACTGCCCGTTCTCTGTCATTATAATCTCTGGAACGCTCCAGAATGGTATACCCGTTCATTTCAAGGATCTGACAAACAGCATCTCCCTGACCAAAACCAAATTCAAAGCACAAATAACCGCCGGGTTTCAATGCTTCTTTATAATTTGCGGCAATGGATCGATAGAAATCCAAGCCATCATCGCCACCATGCAATGCCAAATGGGGTTCGAAGTCCTTCACACTGTTCGGCAGCTGCTCCATTTCCTCCGTCGTAATGTACGGCGGATTGGATACGATCATATCAAACTTTCCCAAAAAAGGCGACGGTGTTGAAAGCGCATCCGCTTTCAGACATTTGACTCTGCCGGATAGTTTCTGCAAAGCTATATTTTTCTTTGCCGTGGCCATTGCGCCATCAGATATGTCTGCCAGTGTTACCCGAGCATCCTTTACCCTAGCAGCAATCGCCAAACCGATGCAGCCAGAGCCGGTGCACAAATCTAAAATTCGGGGCGAGCTATCTAAAAACAGCGCTTTCTTGATCGCCAATTCCGTCAACGCGCAAGTATCATCCCGGGGAATCAACACATTGTGATCCACGTGCAATGTCATGCCAAAGAATTCCCACTGCCCAAGCACATACGCAAGCGGCTCCCCGGATACGATTCGATCCAGTGCATTTTCCATTCGCTGCACAACATCCTGGGATGCGTACATCTGCATATCACGGAGTAATTCCTCACGACTTTTCTGAGCAGCGTGACACAAAATATCCCGTGCTATCAAACTGGCTGTCTGTTCGTCCTCGTGTTTCAGCAGTGCCTTGCGGGCATCCAGATACAGTTCCGATAACTTCCTTACCAACGGTCGTCACCCTCCTGCTCCGGGATAACTGCCTGCAAAGCCGCAATGCCAACCTCGATCATGCCGTCGTCCGGCTCAAAGGTAGTAAAATTCTGAAACCACTGTCCGGGCGCTGTCAGCAATCTGGTAAGCCAGTTATCATATCTGCCGACCAGGCGATTGATCTCATAGCTGATAGCGACCACCAGCGGCAGCAACAGCAGCTTAAAACCAAACATAATCAAGCTGTAAAGCAAACTGCCACGCATGGATTCAATTCCAGGTACGATCATCAGCAGCAACGTGGAAGCTACGGAAAATACCAAAATGGAAAGAATTAACACCACAAACAGAAAACTGGTGCCACATCTGGGATGCTTTCTGGTTTGTGTGCGGACATTTTCTACTGTCAGCGGCAATCCTGCCTCATAGCAGCGAATGGTCTTATGCTCTGCGCCGTGGTAGGCAAAAACACGCTGCATTTCTTTCATGCGGGATACCAGCAGCATGTAGACCAAGAATATGGCAATTCGCACAAGTCCCTCAATCAGGTTACACAGCAGATTACTTTCGATCCACTTGTGGATAAAACTTCCCACAAGATTGGGGATCAGGAAAAACAGCAAGATCGACATACCTAAACCCAATGCCACGGCTGCGCCGACCACCAGCTCCTGAAATTTCTTTTCGCCCAGCTTGCTCTCCAGCCACACATCCAGCTTGGAGGGTTGCTCTTTCTCCGCCTCCGGAGAAAGATCCGCAGAGCGCATCAGCGCCTTTACGCCAGTAATCTGCGCATCAAAGAAATTAACAGCGCCACGGACAAACGGTAAACCGGCAAACGAATTTTTGGCATGCTGCTTTCTGGGTGTCGTTTCGATGCGCAGCTGGTCATTCTCCCGGACAACAATAGCGTCCAGTTTCGGCCCACGCATCATAATACCTTCGATCAACGCTTGTCCACCGATCATCGTCTTAAATTTTTCCTGAATGGGTTTTGTTTCCATGCTTCATCCTTACTGGGTTGCGGGAATAGATATGGTAACCAGTGTGCCGCCACCCTGGGCATTATTTAGTGTCAGTGAGCCACCATGCATAATAACGATCTCGTCGCAAACCGCAAGACCGATGCCGGAGCCTCTGGCTTTGGAACTGCCCTTATAAAACTTCTTTTTCACCAGAGGCAATTCGTCCTCCAAAATTCCCGGGCCATAGTCCCGGATGCGGATCACGATCATATCTCCCTCATAGGACAAGGAGGTATCGATCTGCTTTCCCTCGTAACCATGCTTGGCAGCATTATCCAAGATGTTGAGAAATACCTGTCGTAGACGTTTGGGATCGCAGGAAATCTCCGGAATGTCATCGTCAGAATCATGATACTTTAACGAAATTCCGTCCTGCGCCAATCGGCTGCCGTACATAAAAATCGTATCCTCAAAGTCAGAACGAATGTCCGTCAGCTCCATGTTCAGGGTCATTCTGCCGTCCTGAATTCTTGTAAAGTCCAAAAGTTCCAACACCATGTCCGTCAGTCTGCCGGCTTCACGGTGAATGATTTTCATACCACGTCTGGCATCGGTGGGGATACTCTCATCATTGAGAAGCGTTTCACTCCAACCGGTAATCGCTGTCAATGGTGTACGCAGTTCATGAGAAAGCGAGGAGATAAATTCCGACTGCATTTTCTCGTTTTGATTGATTTTAATGGACATCTCGTTGATGGTGTCCGCCAGATCGCCAATCTCATCATCGTATTCCGTTTGAATCTGAATACCGTAACTGCCGTTGGTAATTTTCTTTGCCTTATCAATAATTTCGCCTAACGGCACCAAGATGGAATGGATATAGTAATTACTGCTGAGCATTGTGATCGCCAGCACGAAAAGCAGCGCCAAAAATGCAACAAAAGCAATATAACCGATCTGCATATCCATCACAACGGTAGACGTCACATATCGCAAAACACCAATCACTTCGCCGTTGCTGTAGATCATGGGGCTGGATACCGCCATAATCCGTTCGCCGGTTCCGGGATTTGTGCCGATATAGGTTTCAATGGAGCGGTTATTGACCGCCTTGCGAATGTCCTCTGTTGTGGGTGACTGACCCGACCAGCTGCCGTATGACGATGAAACGATTTTACCCTGGGTATCGATAAACTGCAGTTCAAGGTCATTTTTATCGTCGAAATTCTGTGCATAAGTAATACACGATTGATAGTATTCATTATAGCTTTGATTCAGATATTCCGCAAAAAATTCTGTGGTCGTTTCAGCACGGTAGCGCATATCCGATTCCATAGCAGAATAGTAATACGCATAAAACACAGCTGTAACAGCCAAAACGCAGGCAAGACCCAAGGTGCAAAGCACACCGATGGTATTAACGATCCAGCGCCTGCGCAGACCCTTAATGCGGAATCCTGTACGTTCCTTACGCATAGTCCTCACGCGCCCCACTTATAACCAAAGCCCCAAACAGTGGTAATGTATGTGGGGTTAGCTGTGTCGTCCTCGATCTTAATGCGCAGACGGCGAATATTCACGTCAACGATCTTAAGCTCGCCCTCGTAGTCATTGCCCCAAACCGCAGAAAGAATTTCCTCACGAGACAATGCACGGCCGGGATTCTGCATAAACAGCTTCAAAATAGCATATTCCACCTGCGTCAGGCGGACACGATTGCCGGCTTTCTCCAAAGTGTGATTGCGGGTATTCATCACAAAAGGTCCTTGAGACAGCAGCTCGCTGTCACCACGGGAATCGCCACCCATACGACGATACAGCGCATCAATACGTGCGGTCAATTCCGCAGGAGAAAACGGCTTGGTAACATAATCGTCCGCACCGGTCATCAAGCCGGTGATCTTATCCATTTCCTGGGTGCGTGCGGTCAGCATGATAATGCCGATCTGCTTGTTGGTTGCACGAATACGGCGACACACTTCAAAGCCGTCAATGTCCGGCAGCATAACATCCAAAATCGCAACACAAATGTCCGGATTTTCACGCAGCTTATTCAGCGCTTCCTGCCCAGTACCGGCTTCCACCGCATCATAGCCTGCTCGTCTTAAATTGATAACAACAAAGCTTCGGATATTGACCTCGTCTTCAAGAATCAACACTTTCTTCATATCAAATACCTCTTATGTCTCTCCCGTTTTCCAGTCCTGCTGGATCAAACGGAAGCTATATACAACACTTTCTTGTGTAATGCCGTAGTCTTGTGCATTGGACTCCAAATAGCAAGCATAAACCACCGAATCGGTTTTATGCAATACGAACTTGCCGTCAGCCAGACCTTGTTCTTCCCTGTTCTGTCCGGTCAACGCATACAAAGTCATGATCTTTTTGGAGGTTTTATAGCCTTCATCCCAAAGATAAAACTCGTATTGGTTGCCCGTATTCTGCACAGATACACGGGGCGCCCACTCATCGCTGAGCTGTACATACCAACCGCCAACAAAGTTGTGATAGGTGTACATTTTATCAACCTCAACACCATCTGTTGTCATGGCATACCAGCGAATCAGGTGGTGCATATCCGCACTCATAGCGCCGGGCATGGGTTTCATAGTGATCAGGTCGGGCAATTCGACCACGCTGTCATTATCAATGTCATCCGCATACACATAGAAATTACGCAAGGTCTGCACGCTTGTTCCGGAATCATTGGAGAGAGTCACGTTAATAAGTTTACCCTCCAAAATGGTGTAAACGTCCGTCATCAACGATGTTTCACCGGCAGTGCTGGCAACGAAAACCGCTGTTTTACCACCATCAAGCTTACCCAGTATGATTCGCTTGAGCTTATCCACCGGCTGGGACATTACCATCTCGTTGTAACGCTCCATGGTGCCGGACTTCATGCTGTAAAGTTCAGCAACACCGTTGTCGGTATCCGTCTGACCGGGTCTTAACAAAAACAATTCTGCAGACCCATCTGCATCCAGATCCGTAGTCAGCATTTTGGTGTAATTCACGGACACCAGCTGCACCAGTTCATCTCCGGTAAATGTGTACACAGAAACAGACCGGATCACCTGATCATTCAGCTGACGGCCAACTACGATCTCTACACCACCACGATCGTCCATGTTGACGTATTCCACCTGGTCAAACGCAGAGCCGTTACACTCCACGGTAGCCGTGTTCACATAGGTATCGTTAATCTTGCAGAACAACAAGATGCGCAGCGGTTTTTCCTGCGTACCTTTCGCAAACAAAAGGTACTCATTCTCGCCGTCACCATTTATGTCTGCCATCTGCACCGTCTGCCGATTCTCGCCGGCCAGAGGCGCACAGTACTCCAGGTTGGTCATTGCGGAGTCGATTGCTGTTTGCAGATTATTAAAGTTATCCGACCGTTTTGGCAGGCGATACATATCAGTTACTGTTCGCATGGAACACCCTGCCAGCAGCAGTACTGCCTCTAACAAACATATTAATTTTGCAATGCGTTTCATGGCAGCACCTCCTTACTTAGTATACCATATCCCGCTAGGAAAAGAAAGTTATTTCACCACAACATTTTCCTTGCCCAGGACACGGATTAGTTCGTCCAGCATGCGTTTATCCAAAGTGCAGCGAGTGCCTCTCCTTTGCTTTGTATCCGCAAAATATACCACTACCTGATTTTCTCCGGGGAACATATTCAGAATCGCCTTCACCTTACCGAACAGATTGCCCTGCTCCGTGGGCAATTTCAGGTACAATGTGCCGTTCCGGATCACCGGTTCCGGAATCTGATTCTCCTCTGTGAAGTCAGACATGGGTCTTGCACGGTTGATCACGATCTGGGGTTCTTTATCGTCCCGCAGAGACAGTCGACCGGTAATGACCACCGGCTGATTCTCACGCAGATAGCCACCGTATTGGCTCAACACATTGGAGAAAGCCAGCATTTCCAGCGAAGCGGTATCGTCCTCCATGGTAACGTAAGCCATCATGGAATTGTTACGGGTAGTCTTCATTTTGACAGTCTGTACCACACCGGCAACGCTAACGATTTGATCGTCCTGATAGGGGCTCTCGTCATCCATCAATGCGCCGATCGGCACAACATGTGTACCCTTCAGTAAATGGCGATAATCGTCCATAGGATGACCGGACAAGTAGATACCGGTTGTTTCCTTTTCCATCAGCATACGCTCTGCCTTCTGAATCTCCGGCAGGCTGGGAATAGGAATCGCAACAGCTTGTTCCTGCTCCTGCAGCATAGAGAACAGACCCATCTGACCATCCAAATTTTTCTTTCTGGACTGTGCAATGCTGTCCATCATGCTGTCATATACCGCCAGCAGCTCACTACGGTGATAGCCAAAGCAATCCATAGCGCCGCACTTAATGAAATTCTCCACTGCTCGTTTATTCAGTTCGTTCTCGCCCATGCGCTGGATAAACTCTTCCAGGCTGCGGAAAGCACCGCCATCGTTGCGCTTGGCAACCATGCTGCGGATCAAGCCTCTGCCCACATTCTTGACAGCGCCAAGGCCAAAACGGATACCGTCGCCCTCCACTGTGAAGTGGTCATCTGAATGGTTAATATCCGGAGGCAGAACCGGGATGCCCATATCCTTACATTCGGCAATATAGCCGGAGATCTTTGTGGCAGAGTCCAGAACAGAAGTCATCAGCGCCGCCATATACTGTTTTGGATAATGGCACTTCAGATAAGCCGTCTGGTAGGATACCACGGCATAGCAGACTGCGTGCGCCTTATTAAAGGCATAGTTGGCAAATGCAACGATCTCATCATAGATGGACTGCGCCGCTGCCTCGCTGACACCCTTTGCCATAGCGCCGGAAATTCCTTGCTTCTCGTCGCCGTAAACAAAGACCTTGCGCTCCTCCTCAATGACTTTCATTTTCTTCTTGGAGATCGCACGGCGGATATTGTCTGCTTGTCCCATGGTATAACCGCCAAGAGAACGGAAAATCTCAATCACCTGCTCCTGATACACAATACAACCGTATGTGACCCGGAGAATCGGCTCTAACAAAGGCGTCTTATATGTGATCTTAGCGGGGTTAAACTTATTTTCGATAAATGTGGGAATTGAATCCATAGGACCGGGACGATACAAAGCAACAATTGCCGTCATATCCTCAATCGAAGTGGGCTTCATATTCACACAAACACCGGTAATGCCGGCAGACTCCAGCTGGAACACACCTTGGGTCTTACCCTCTGCCAGCATGGCAAAGGTTTCCGGGTCATCATCCGGGATCTTATCAATATCAAAGTCCGGGTCGATTTTCTTGATCTGCTTTTCAGCATCCTCGATCACCGTCAGGTTTCGCAGACCCAGGAAGTCCATTTTTAATAGACCAAGTTCCTCAATGGTGGTCATGGTATACTGGGTGACGATTGTATCATCGTTGCAGGACAGCGGCACATAGCTGCACACCGGGTCAGCAGTGATCACCACACCTGCAGCATGGGTGGAAGTGTTGCGAGGCATACCCTCCAGGCGCATCGCCGTATCGATCAGCAGTCGAACACGCTCATCCGCATCATACATTTCTTTCAGTTTGGGAGAAACGTTCAGTGCTTCCTGCAAAGTAATGTGGAGCGTGTTGGGTACAAGCTTAGCAACCACATCTGTTTCAGCATAAGTAAAGTTCAGCACTCTGCCAACGTCACGGATCGCACCACGGGCAGCCATTGTACCAAAGGTTGCGATCTGCGCCACATGGTCTGCGCCATACTTTCTGACAACATAGTCAATGACCTCGCCACGGCGTTCCTGACAGAAGTCTGTATCGAAGTCAGGCATACTGACACGCTCGGGATTCAAAAACCGTTCGAAAATCAAAGTATATTGCATGGGGTCAACTTCCGTAATGTGCATACAATATGCAACAATAGAAGCTGCGCCGGAGCCACGCCCCGGTCCAACCGGAATGCCGGCTTCCTTGGCAAAACGGATAAAATCCCACACAATGAGATAGTAATTGACATATCCCATGCGGCTGATTACATCGATTTCATACTCCAGACGTTCCAGATAGCTCTGGGGTGGCTGCTGATACCGCTCACGGAAACCGTCCATGCAGAGCTTGCGGAAATATTCCTCATTGGTGTAGCCTGCCGGTACATCAAAGGACGGCAAGTGATACTGGTTAAATTCAAACTCCAGATTGCAGCGCTGGGCAATCTTTGCTGTATTCTCAATCGCTTCCTCGCAGTTGGGGAACAATGCACGCAACTGCTCCTCACTCTTGAGGTAGAATTCCTCTGTCTGGAACTTCATGCGGTTGGGGTCATCGATGGTCTTGCCGGTTTGCACGCACAGCAGAACATCCTGCATCGTCGCATCCTCAGGACGCAGATAATGGGCATCGTTGGTGATCACCAGCGGCAAGCCGGTCTCCCGGGCAATTCGCATCAAACCCTGATTCACCGGACGTTGCTCCTCAATGCCGTGATCCTGCAATTCCAGATAGAAATTATCCTCACCAAAGATTCGGGACAGATTTAAGGCATATTCTTTTGCCGCCTCATAATCCTCCTGCATCAAACGCTGAGGAATTGCGCCGGCGAGGCATGCGCTGAGCGCAATCAAACCCTCATGGTACTGTTCCAGCAGTTCCAGGTCCACACGGGGTTTGCCATAGAAACCACGGACAAAAGCCTGAGACACCAGCATACAAAGATTTTCATAGCCTTTACGGTCTTTACACAGTAACACCAAGTGATAGGACTCATTATCCACACCATGGATACGATCCTCCATGCCTCGTCTTGCCACATACACTTCGCAACCGATAATCGGTTTGATTCCGGCAGCCTTTGCCGCCTTGTAAAAGTCGATACAGCCGTACATGACACCGTGGTCAGTCAATGCAATGGCAGTCTGACCAAGTTCCTTTACACGGTCCATCATGCCGCTAATGCGGCACGCACCGTCCAAAAGGCTATATTCTGAGTGAACATGTAAATGCACAAAGCTCATCTTTTATATCTCCTTTGCCAGTGCTACCAGTTTCTTTAATCGGTGATTCATTGCAGGCTTTGAGATCGGCGGTTCCATCATTGCCGCCAATTCTGTCAACGACAGTTCCGGATTGTTCTCTCTTGCCACCAGCGCCTGCATCAGTTTCTGGGGCAGGCTATCCACCATGCCACGATCACGTAACTGTTTGATAGCAGCCAGCTGCTCCTGCGCCGCTTCTACCACCTTGGAAGTATTTGCTTCATCGCAATTACAGCGACGATTGACTTTGTTGTTCAGTTCTTTTTCAAGCCGGGCTTCCATAATGCCCATTGCGCAAATGGGAGCGCCTAAAAATGTCAGACAATCGGCAATCAGTTCACTGTTTTTCAGGTAAAGCACCTGACCGCCGCCGCGCTGAGCAGACTTGGGATAAAAGCCCAAAGTTTCCTGCATAAGCGCATATGCCTCTCTGGCCACGCTGTGATGGGTAGTTGCCAATTCCAAATGGTAACCCTTTGCCGGATCTGTTACAGAACCACCGGCCAGAAATGCGCCACGCAAAAAAGAAGTCTTGCAGCAATCATCCTCCACCACCGGCAAGTTGATATGCAGCGACAGCGTTGCCGCAGGGTCAAAGCCGTATGCGCCCATAATCAAGGCAATTTTATTCGGGTCTGCAATCTGAAAAATCAGCTTACCTGCAGATTGCAGATCAGGCTTCAGGTCAAAATCCACACCAAAGGCTTTCTTGAATAGCTTGGGCAATGCCTCGGCATAATCACGGCTCTCTGTAATAATGCGAATGCAGTCCACAGAGAAAGTATTGCAAAATAACAGCGTACCGAAACACTGTGCCAAGGCACAGCATCGCTTAGTGGGAATATTGCGGCAGATCTCTGCCTTGACGCTGGCGGAAAAGGACATTGCCATATTCCCACCCCTTTCTGTTACCAAATTCGAATTTCAGGCTCTAACCGTATTCCGGTACTTACAAAAACTCTGTCAGCCACTTGGATAAGCAGCTGTTTAACATCATCTGCCGTAGCATTTGCCACATTCACGACAAAGCCTGCATGCTTTGTCGAAACTGCAGCGCCACCGACCTGCAGTCCTTTTAATCCGGTTTCATCGATCAATGCTGCTGCATAGCCGCCAATCGGACGCTTAAACGCAGAACCGGCAGAGGGCAGATCCAGCGGTTGGGACGTTTTCCGTTTTTCCATCAACAGCTGCATCTGGTCACGGATTTCCGCTGTAGCCTTAGGCTGCAAGGCAAATACTGCGCTCACAACGATACCCGGCTGCTCCTCCAGTCGGCTGTGCCGATAGGAAAATGCCATTTCGTCCGCTGTAAGTGTGGTAAGTGTACCGTCCATCTGCATCACATCCACACTCTGGCAGATCTGATCGATAGAACCGCCGTATGCACCGGCATTCATATAAACACCGCCGCCTACTGTACCGGGAATTCCGTGGGCAAACTCCATGCCGCCCAGACCGTGATTAGCAGCAAATACCGCCGCACGGGTCATGGTTACACCTGCATATACACGCAAGCGATTTTCGTCCAACAATTCCATGCCGTCCAGGCAATCTTTCAGACAGATCACAAGTCCATCAACACCTGCGTCCGGAGCAAGCACATTTGTTCCTGCGCCTAATATAGCAACTTTGCAGTCCAACAAACTGGACATTTTTAAGATTTTAGCCAATTCTTCCGCATTTTTAGGAAATGCCATGACCTCAGCGGGCCCGCCGATCCGAAAGGAAGTGTGCTTTGCCATAGGCTCATTGAAGCAAAGCAAAATATCGGGTAGCAACGCAGCGATTCTGCTTTGCAGATCCGTCATGTTCATCATAAACGCCTCCGGGTGTATGAGTTAAATATACTATATCATAAGTTACAAAGATATGCAATTATTACAAGAAAGTAATTTTTATATTTTACAGAAAAAATCCTGCCGAAAAATCGGCAGGATTTTTATTTATTCTTCACTCATCGCCTCAATCAGCAACTGCTTATTTGCTTCAAAATTATCCGGGCTCAGATCAATCACTTCTGCGCCGCCAGCTTTTGTTGCAAAGGAATATTCGCCGTCCATAGGAATGCGTTGAGAAACTATTTCCATATCGTCCAGAATGGGGAGCAGCTCTACAGCCAAACCTATGATCTCACTGTTTTTCATATCAGTGGAAACCACGGGTATCAACTCCTTAAGCAACCGATATACTTCAGTCACATTCAGGGTCTGCGCCTTATTGATCAATTCCGTCAGCACTGTGCGCTGACGATTGGTTCTGCCAAAGTCGTCACCGATCTTACGAATACGGGAATAAGCCAACGCCTGAGAGCCGGTCAGGTGATTTACACCCTCTGTCAGCTCCCATCCCATATTTTCCTCAACATCCCAGTTGCCGCGCTGATTCAAATACTTCGCTTCCGCCGCAGTCAACTCGATATCGATGCCGCCAATGGTGTCAATTGCAAGCATGAAACCATCAAAATCGATTTCCACATTATAGTCCGCCGACACGCCGAAATTATATTCCAGCGTCTTATTCAGCAGGTCAAAACCGCCCACCATATACGGCACATTCATACGGTTATTGTAATGATCCGGGATATACACCCACATATCTCGCATGAAGGATGTCATGGTGATCGTCTTTTTCGTGGTATTGATCGTGCAGAGGATCATTGCATCGGAGTGCATACGTTCTCCGTCCTCGGAACGACGATCCTGACCTACAAGCAGAATATTGATTACATTTTTTGTACTGAGGATCGTTTCAGCCTGCTCAACTACGGGGAACGTTTCCAGATCTGCAGCATCGCCTAGCAAGCTTTCCAGCTGTTCTGCAGAATATGTGCTTTCATCGGCAGGCAATCTGTTGATGTCGCTAAGCAGGACATCTGCCCAAATTATCAAACCGACAAGAAGCAAAAGTAAACACGCCAGTACGCAAGTCAAAATGATCAATAGTTTCTTCTTGGCAGATAATGTCTTTTTTTCTTGCTGATTATCCATAAAAGCCTCCAACCTGCAGTCTATTATTACTTTACTACAGGGTACGCTAAATTATTAAAACAAAGCAGGACAATGCTTACAACATCGTCCTGCTATGTAAATTACTTTTCTACGATCTCCAAAATACCCATGGGGCATGCCTTAACACAAATGCCGCAGGCAATGCACTTGCTTGTAGGGCCTTCCTCGGGCATGACCATGACCTTCATGGGACAAGCTTCTACGCACTTGCCGCAAGCAGTACACTGCTTCTTGTTGATCATGTAAACACCGGTCTTGGGATTCTGGGTAATTGCGCCGGCTTCACAAGCCTTCATGCACTTACCGCACTGAATGCAGGTCATAGGCTTTGCGCCGCTGCCTTTCTCCACAATGCGGATACAAGACAAGTCCTCGTTGAACTGCTTGTAGAACGCAGTAGAGCAAGAATTTACACATTCCAGACATGCCATGCATTCGGCAGTCTTATTAACTGTCAATCTTTTCATAAGGAATTACCCTCTTTTCCATTGTACTTCCAAAGTATTATACAAGAACAAAATCAAAATAGCAACGGTTAAAATCAATTTTTCGCCCTTTTTTTTAAAAAGTTTTATGGGTAATGTGATTTTTTCCGGGCATAATAGGTTTGAATTCAATGCTTTAGGAGGATTCATTATGAAAAAAGCAATTACTACTGCGCTTTTAATCCTTGTGGTCGCCGCATCCTTTGCTGCCTGCGGTTGTCAAATGAGTACGACCACACCCACAGACAACACCACAAACACAACTGCACCGATGACTACAGATACGATGCCCACGTTAGATACGAACATCCCTGATCCCAGCGTGGATACCGAAATGCCGATCTATACGGAAGATCCCAATGTAACCGAGGGCACACAACACACCGGCAGCACCGAAATGACCAAATAAATAACCGGGGCCACTGCCCCGGTTATTTATTTATAACACAGTAATGTAACGGCATAGATTTTTCTTCACTCGTTCGGCAGCCTCCTGCGCCAAGGAAATATATTGCGTGTCATCCCCTGCGTCCTGCCATGCCGCAGTCACATACGAACCTACACATGCAATAGCGCCATGTCCCAGACTGTCAAAGGCATAACTGCAATATTTCGCATTAGCATTGGCATAGTCACTGCCATCCAAAATCATAAATATATTTTTGAAAGATGAACGCAATGTACGCAAGCTATCCGGCGCAGATGCAGCTGCCATAATACCGATGCGGGAATAGCCGCATTTGCTCACAAAATTCGGAGCATATCGATTTACCACTTCTGTCATCGCCACATGCGCAAGTCTGGTACCGGACAACAAATCCTGAATTTCAGAAGCACTTTTATTAGCAGTTCGTGCAACTACAAACAAATCTTTATCGGTATGATCCAAAAGCGTAATATAAGGACGCAAACTATCGCTTCCGCTATATGCTGTGAGGATCAAGCCATCAAAATGCCACTTGCAATCACCGTTCAGCAGCATCTGCGCAGAAAATTCTGCATTACGGGAATTGAGCATCTCTGCAGCATCCAAAAACACGTAATAACCCAGCATGCCGGCTGTACGCAGCAGTGAAGCGAGGGTATTCAGCCCCTCTGCACCCAACAAAGAGAATAAGGAAAAATCAAACCGAACCGCCGGCACAATATCCTTCAGCCCCTCCATCAGCTCTGTGCAAAATTGCTTGTATGCGCACAGGTAACCTCCCTGCGCTTGCAAAATGTGTTGCGGAATATTATCCGGTAATATGCTCATATCCACGACTGTGGGATTTTTCATTGTCCGGATCTTTTTCTGTAATCTGTCGATCGCCATACGCATTACACCCCTTTTTTACATTATATCACATAATTTTCCATGTGAAAAGAGCAAAACCTTTCCTCGTTTTTGATTTTTGATACTGGGCATACTGATAACAGCACCGAATATTGTCGAGTGCAATCAAAAGGAGGAGCATTTATGGGTATCAAAGGTTGGGCTGTTACTATGGGTCTTGGCGCAGCGGCCGGCGCTGTGGGCATACTGATGATGTCGAGAAGCAATCCCACCAGAAAATTGGCTGCGCAAGCTGCTAACAAGGTAGAGGATGCCGCATGGAAAGTCTCTGATAAATTGACCAAAAAATTCGACATGTAAAATATAACCGGGAGGCATTAGCCTCCCGGTTATACTTATTTTGCATCAATGACGATAGCATCGTCCTTTACGTCAATACGGATATTGGAAATCGGGGATTCAAAAGAGTCGATGATTTTTTCAGAGATGGGATCTTCCAGCTCTTTCTGGATGGTACGGCGAAGGTTGCGTGCGCCGTAGGTGGTAGAAAACGCCATGCTTACCAGCAATGCTCTTGCCGCATCCGTCCAGGTCAATGTCAAACCACGATTTTCAAGGCTCTCACGAAGCTGCTCCAGCATAATATCTGCAATACCGCTGAAGTTGTCCTCAGAGAGGTGATTGAATGTGATGATCTCATCTACACGGTTGATAAACTCCGGACGCAGGAACTCCCGAAGGGCTTTCATAGTCTTATCCTTTACCATGTCTTGCTCTGTTCTGCCAAAGCCCAGACCCCCTACCCTACCTTCAGATCCGGCATTGGAGGTCATAACGATAATGGTATTTTCAAAGTTGACAACTCTGCCCTGGGCATCGGTGATCCGACCGTCATCCAGCACCTGCAGAAGCACATTCAGAACATCCGGATGCGCCTTCTCAATCTCGTCAAACAGCACCACACTGTAAGGCTTGCGACGAATTTTTTCCGTTAACTGACCGGCTTCGTCATAGCCTACATAACCGGGAGGCGATCCGATCAGTTTGGACACCGTGTGCTTCTCCATGTACTCAGACATATCCAGGCGGATCAGAGAATCAACGCTGTCGAACAGATCATCTGCCAGTCGCTTGACAAGTTCAGTCTTACCTACACCGGTAGGGCCAACAAAAATAAAGGATACCGGACGCTTCTTGGGAGAAATACCCACACGATTTCTGCGGATAGCATTGGATACAGCCATTACCGCCTCGTCCTGACCGACAATGTGCTTGCGCAGACGATCCGCAAGACCCTTGATCTGCAGATATTCCTGCGCTTTTATCTTGCTGGCAGGGATCTTTGTCCACAATTCAATAATGCGTGCAAGATTCTCCATGGTAACAGCAGGCGCAGGAATTTTTTCCAGCTCCTCGATTTCGTCGGCAATCTTGCAAAGTTTGCTGCGAATCACAGCCAGACGCTCAAAATGCTCATTTTCCGTGTCATCCGTAAGCATTTTCAGTTCAAGTTCATAATCGTCCCGTTCTTTTTTCAATTCTGCCAAACGAGAGATTTCCTTACTGCGCAGGTTTACATCAGAGCAAGCTTCATCCAGCAAATCGATCGCCTTATCCGGCAGGAAACGATCGGAAATATAACGCTCCGACAAAATTACGCACTGACGTGCAATCTCCGGAGAAATGGTAACGCCGTGGAATTGGGCATAAGCCTTGGCAATACCCTGCATGATCTGACAAGCTTCCTCAATAGTAGGTTCAGCAACGGAAACCGGCTGGAAGCGTCGCTCCAAGGCCGCATCCTTTTCAATGTGCTTGCGATACTCATTAAACGTTGTCGCGCCAATCACCTGAATTTCACCACGGGAAAGCGCAGGCTTCAGAATATTAGCCGCATTCATAGAGCCTTCCGCATCACCGGCGCCAACAAGATTATGCACCTCGTCAATCACCAGAATAATGTTGCCACATTCCCGAATTTCGCCAATCAAGCTCTTCATACGGCTCTCAAACTGACCACGGAACTGTGTGCCAGCCACCAATGCAGTCAGATCCAGCAGAAACACTTCCTTGTCGCGTAGCTTAAAAGGCACTTCACCGGCGGCGATCCGCTGGGCAAGACCTTCTGCAATGGCAGTTTTACCAACACCAGGCTCACCAATCAGACAAGGATTATTCTTTTGGCGGCGATTGAGGATCTGGATCACGCGCTCTGTTTCCACATCTCTGCCAATAACCTTATCCAGCTTGCCCTCTCTGGCTCTGCCGGTCAGATTCATGCAATACGCATCCAGGAATTTATGTTTTTTGGGCTTTTTCTTGGTCTGCTCATCGCCGGACTGCTGGTTATCAGCAGGCTCTTCCGGCTTTTTGGCAGGCAGATTCGCACCGCCGAACAGCTGGTTGATCAACGGGAATGTGGCAGTTTGGCTGTCCACCTCATCCTCATTTTCACCGCCGTCTTCCATCTGCCCAAACATGCTGCTCATCTCATCAGACAAATTATCCAGGTCCTCATCCGAGAATCCCATCTGTTTAACTGCAGCATCAATTTGCGGTATACCCAATGCCCGGGCACACTTGAGGCAATAACCCTCATTCATGGTCACACCATTCTCGATCTTGGTGATAAAGACCACGGCCATATTCTTTTTGCACTTCGTACACAATTTCGGTTGCATACACATCACTCCATTTCTGCCGGTGACTATATCACATAATCACCGGCAAAGGGAAAACAATTTATGAATTTTCGTCAGGGCAGGTAAACTTCTCTACCCCATCATCGTACCACAACTTGGTCATATAAAGACCACCGGGCGGCACTGTCGGGCCAGCGGCAGTACGATTACCGGAATCCAGGATACTGCCGATCTCGCTGGGCTTGATCTTACCCTCAGCGGCATACACCACCGTTCCGGCCATTGCACGTGCCATATTATACAGAAAACCGTTGGCGCAAACACGCAGATAAATCAGGTCGCCCTGCCGCTCCACATTATAATAATATACTGTGCGGACAGTAGACTTTACATCCGTGCCAACAGAACGTACGGCAGCAAAATCGTGTGTTCCCACAAATTGCGATGCCGCCTCCTGCATGATTTTTTCATCCAGATGCTTGGGGTAAAACCATGCACGATTCACATAAAAAGGATCACGCAGCCGGGAATTGTAGATCACATAGGTGTATTCTTTTCGGGCGCAAGAGCCGATGGCATTGAAGTTTTCGTGCACATCAAAAGCCTTGGTTACCACTACATCTGCGGGCAGATGGGTGTTCAGCGCATAGGGCAAGCGATCCACCGGAATGGTTGATTCCGTGCGGAAATTCGCCACATAGCACTTGGCATGGACACCGGCATCCGTTCTGCCGCAGCCGGTCACATGTACATCATGCCCCACTACCATCGCAATCGCCTTCTCAAGCGTCTGCTGAACCGTAGAGAGGTTTTTCTGCATCTGCCAACCGTGATATCCGGTTCCCTCATAGGTCAAAAACAAAGCTATATTTCGCATGTCAGACCTCACAGACCAAATGTACGCAGTGTAAACACAGCACCCAGCAATAGTGCGCATAAACCAAAGGTCTTGTAATCTCTGAGTTTATAACGCAATAGTTTCATCTTTGTACGTCCGTCGCCGCCCTGATAACAGCGACACTCCATGGCAGTGGCAAGCTCATCTGCACGACGGAATGCACTGATAAACAAAGGCACGAGAATAGGAATCAGTGCCTTAACACGCTGAATAAGATTTCCGCTTTCAAAATCTGCACCACGTGCTTTCTGGGCAGACATGATCTTGTCCGTTTCCTCAATGAGTGTAGGAATAAAACGCAGAGCGATACACATCATCATGGACAGTTCATGAACCGGAACATGGATCTTTTTCAGCGGTCCAAGCAGCGATTCCAATCCGTCAGTCAAGGAGATCGGGGATGTGGTATAGGTCAGCAAGAATGTGCCACAAATCAACATAAAGATCCGCAGCATCATAAAGAATGCACGAATAATACCTTCCCAGTAGATACTGATGCCCCAGAATTGCACCAAAAGCTTTTCACCGGTGGTAAAGAACACATTCAGTATACCGGTAAAAATCAGGATAAATACCAGCGGCTTCATGCCATGCAGGATCGATTTCAGCGGAATTGCGGAAATCAAGATTGCCGCTGTCAGGAACACAAGCACAACTGCGTAAGAAACCCAGTTTGCTGCCGTAAACAACGCTACGATATAGGCAATAAGAACCAGTATTTTCGTACGGGGATCCAAAAGATGCACCGCAGAATTTCCCGGGAAATACTGACCGAGAGTAACATCCTTAAGCATGGACATTTCCCCCTTTCAGTGCGCACAGAGTTTCCACTGCCTGCTCCACTGTGTAAACACAAGGAACACGCAGACCCAACTTCTGCAAATGCAGAAAAACTCTGGTGATTTCCGGAATATCCAGTCCCATTTCCAGCAGCGCATCTGCCCGGGAAAACACATCCTCCGGAGTGCCATCCATAGCCAGTTTTGCGCCATTCATAACCAGCAATCGGTCGGTCAGCCGTGCCACATCCGTCATGGAGTGACTAACCATCATGACCGTTGCATTTTTCGCTTTTCGGTAGGCATTGATATTGTCAAGGACTTCCTCCCTGCCTTCCGGATCCAGGCCGGCGGTAGGCTCGTCCAAAATCAGCACTTCCGGTTCCATGGCAATGACACCGGCAATGGCAACACGCCGCTTCTGTCCACCGGACAGATCAAAGGGAGACATTTCCAGCTGCTGAGGAGTAATACCCACAAGTTGGGCAGCTTCCCGGACTCTGCGGTCGATCTCATCCGCTTTCAGACCCATATTTTTCGGTCCAAAGGCAATATCTTTATATACCGTTTCCTCGAAGAGTTGGTATTCCGGATACTGGAACACCAAGCCAACACGAAAACGGCTTTGCCGTGTCAGAGCCTTATCAGACCAAATATCCTTGCCATCTAACTTGATGCTGCCGGAAGTTGGTTTCAACAGGCCATTCAGATGCTGCATAAGCGTTGATTTACCGGATCCGGTATGGCCGATAATACCAATAAATTCGCCCCGCTCCACAGAAAAACTGATATTTTCCAGCGCAACATGTTCAAAGGGCGTGCCTACGCTATATATATGATGTAGGTTTTCAACCTGCAAAATAGGTGCCACTTTAATATCCTCCGTCAAGCCTTTATCTCGTCATAAAGTGCCTGCGCACATTCTTCTGCGCTGAGCTTATCCAAAGGCAGCGCAAAACCTCGTTTATTCAGTGTGTTACATAGTTCAACTGTCTCCGGCGCCGCCAGGCGGATGCTGTGCAGAAGATCTACTTTTGAGAATATCTCCTCCGGCTTTCCGTCGGCCGCTACCTGACCCTTGCTTAACACGATCACACGCTGCGCCTGGGCAGCTTCATCCATATGGTGGGTAATCAGGATCACCGTAATGCCCTTTTCCCGGTTCAAAGCAGAAATGGTATCAATCACTTCTCTGCGACCCCGGGGGTCGAGCATAGCGGTAGGCTCATCCAATACGATGCATTTGGGTTCCATTGCAATAATGCCGGCAATGGCAATCCGCTGCTTCTGTCCGCCGGACAAAAGGTGGGGCGCATGCTCACGGTAGGTATACATACCCACCTGCTTTAACGCCATATCCACACGCTTACGGATCATCGGGCTGGAAACACCAAGGTTTTCCGGTCCAAAAGCCACATCTTCTTCCACCACATTGGCAACGATCTGATTGTCGGGATTTTGGAATACCATACCAGCAGTACGACGCACGGGAATCAAATTATCCTCTTTTGCCGTATCCATGCCATACACATAAACCACACCGCCGCTGGGCAGCAATATGGCATTAAAATGCTTGGCAAGGGTAGATTTTCCGCAACCGTTACTGCCAAGGATGGCAACAAAGCTGCCTTCCTCGATATTCAGATTCAGATCCTCAAACACAGGTACACCGGCTGCGTCATCCGCACCCGGGTAGCTGTATGCCAAATGTTCAACTGTGATCGCTGTTTTCAAACTGATCCCTCCGATCAGGGTGTCCATCTCCCCGCTGCGCCACAAGGCAGCATCAATCCGGAAGATCTCACGGGCAGGCCTAATTCACCCACAGCGGTACTGCCGCCGCAGACGCCGCCAAAAACCACGTCCGAAGCATAGCCTACCGCAGAGGGCGCAAGACCCGTTGTATAAGAATTGATAATAACAAATAAGGGGTTATCCGTCAGCAGTTTTGCCGTTTCCAAAAGGAACGGATAAAAGCTGGTTTCCATTTTCCATATCTCACCGCTGGGACCACGTCCATAGCTGGGCGGATCCATAATGATACCATCATAGCGTCTGCCACGGCGGATCTCTCTTTGGATGAACTTGGCACAATCGTCCACGATCCAATGGATCGGACGGTCTGCAAGGCCGGAGGACTTGGCATTTTCCTTTGCCCATGCCACCATGCCCTTTGAAGCGTCAACATGATACACCTCTGCGCCGCCGGCTGCAGCTGCCAGTGTAGCGCCGCCGGAATAAGCAAACAGATTGAGTACACGCACCGGGCGACCGGCAGAAGCTACCTTGTCACGGATAAAATCCCAGTTGGCAGCCTGCTCAGGAAAAACGCCGGTGTGCTTAAAATTCATAGGCTTCACATTAAATGTGAGATAATCCTTATAGCGGATCTGCCAACGCTCCGGAAGCTGATGTTCCGTCCAGCGGCCACCGCCGCTGTTGGAACGAACATACCGGGCATCATATTTTTTCCAGCCGGGATCAATATGGGGCGTATCCCAGATAACCTGGGGATCAGGACGGACTAAAAGATAGTCGCCCCAGCGCTCTAAGCGCTCACCATTTGAGGCATCCAAAACCTCATAATCTTTCCATTCATCGGAAATCCAAATCATAGATCTATCTATACTCCTCAGGGATTTGTAGCATTACTGCCGGGAACTGTATTGTCCGGTGTAGACGGTGTGGTGGGATTGGAGGCCTGATAAGACTCCCACGCTTCCTTGGTGTGGGTCGTGCAGACCAAATAGGGGCTGTTGATACCATTATTGGTATTATTATAGAATCCCTTGAAAAGCCCATCCTTGCCATCATCGTTGACCAGGTACACATAGTCATTGCGCAGGTAGCTGGAGTCTAAGCCATAGTTCGCCGCCTGCAGAATCTGATCCAGCTCAGACTTTGTCATCTTCAGCAAAGAGGATGCGTTCAGTTTCACACTGCTGTCAGCAGCGGCAAACAGTTTGCAATATTCATTCGCAGTTGCGCCGCCAACGGTACAATATTCCATCGCAACGTGCTTGGCGCAATACTCTGTGGGAACATCCTCGGAATACACCTTCACAGACTCCACGCGGCCGCCACGGGGATCTGCTTTACACGCATCTGTAGCCAAGTGGCCGGAATCCAGGCAGATCGCAATATCCACCATTTTGCTGGAATCGTAAAGCGCCACATTTTTCAGACCCTTATGCAGCGGTGCCAAAACATTGTTCCACAGACGTGCTGCCGGGTTAAAGCTGCCGCCAACCATTGTGATCGTCTCCGGCTGGTCGTAGCCACACCATACCGCTGCAGTATAGTAACCGGTAAAGCCACAGAACCAACGGTCACGGAAGCTAGAAGTAGAACCGGTCTTACCGGCAGCATTCATGCCGGAGATCACAGCGCCGCCACCGGTACCGTTATTAACTGCATTCTGCAGACAATAGTTCATATAGTTGACAGACTTCTCGCTGAGAACCTTCTCAGATTCCTGCACGTTCTCAATCACCAGATTGCCCTTGCTGTCATACACCCGTGTCCAGGTACGACCGTTACGATAGGTGCCTTCGTTCGCAAAGGTAGCAAATGCATTCGCCATCTCACGAACCGTGATGCCGTAATACTGCGCACCCAGCGCCAAAGAGGAGAACTGCAGATCGCTCTCCATCAGGGAGTTCATGCGCAACTTCTCTTTGGCAAATTCGTAACCATAGGTTGCGCCGATTTTAGACAGTGTGTTTGCCGCCACTGCGTTAACAGAGTCGGTAACACCGCCATAAATCGTATAAGCATAGTTGTATTCCCGGTCATCGTTTCTGGGCCATGCGCCATCCTCATAAGTGATAGGCAGATCCTTGATCACCGTTGCCGGTGTGATTGTGCCCTGCTCAAAGCCGGGTGCATAGATCGTGATTGGCTTGATAGAAGAACCGGACTGCAATCTGGACTTTGTGGCACGGTTTTGACCAAAGTGTGCCTTTTCATCGCCCACGCCACCGGACATCGCTACAATATCGCCGGACACATTGTCGATGACAACGATCGCAGACTGCAGTTGCTGTGCGCTTCGTGTTTTGGGAATATTATCCAGATTTTGATAGATCTTGTCTACCTGCGCCTGCACATCGGGATTCAGTGTAGTATAGATGTGATAGCCGCCACGGTTGATCTGATCCAGATAGTTCTCCCAAATGTCATCGTTCCATTCCTCGATACCGTCCTGCTTTGCCATCGCCTTAGCAAGATCCTGCAGTACTACGTCGACAAAATAGGAATAGACCTCCTGAGAAGCATCGTCGATCTCCTCCGGCACTGCGCCGCACTTGGGACACTTGATAGCAGAGCCATCCTGATCGTAGGTGCTGCGAATACCCTCATATCCGCAGCCTTCTGTGGTACACTCCACCCACTGATCCTCTTTTGCGATGGTGCTCTTCAGAACCAGTTCCTGGGCAACTGCCTCGTCATACTCCTCCTGGGTAATATAGCCCTGATTCAACAACTCGCCCAAAACCAACAGCTGACGGTGGCGGTTACGCTCTTTGCCGTTCATCTCCTGACCGGCATAGGTGAACACCTTTTCGCTGTACGGGTCAAACAAAGAGGGGTTGTTGGTAATGCTGATCAAGCTGGCGCACTCGGCAACAGTCAACGTCTGCAATTCCTTGCCAAAGTATGCGCCCGCCGCACTTTTAACACCACGGCAGCCTTGACCCAGATAAATGGAGTTCAGGTACTCCTCAATAATTACCTTCTTATCATAATTCTTTTCCACAAGTGTGGCACGGAAAAACTCCAACACCTTACGCTGAACAGTAACGCTATCCTCGCCGGTTTTGTTCTTAATGAGCTGCTGGGTAATACTGGAGCCGCCCACCGTTTCGTCGCCAAAGAACATATTGGCAAAGGCCTTGATGGTAGTAAACCAGTCCACACCCTGATGCTCATAGAATCGCTTATCCTCGATAGCCACAGCTGCATCGATCAGCGTCTGGGGAATATCCTCATAGTCCGCCTTTTTCCAGTCTGTGCTGGCATAAAGCTCCTGCTCGATCTTGATCTCACCCTCGTTGGTCACACTGTAAACATAAGAAGGTGCATCCATCTCGTAGTTTTCCAGCACAAGGCCGGCAGAGGGCAAAATGTCTGTTTCCAGATAATCACCCAATACACCTACGAATACAAAAGCGCAGACAACACAGATCAGGACAACCGTCGCCGCAGCAGCCAAAACGATCTTACCAACAGTAAAGACTGCGATCCAGATCCGGTACAACAGTGCAAGAAACCAGTGCGGCTTCCAATCCTGTCTCATATTCATATCTTCATTTTTGCCAAAAGCCATATAATTACCTCCAGTGCAGCCGACATTAAGCGGCCGGGCAAAAAGTTTAATTTCTATATCTGTGAATAAATCATAGTACTAGTCATATCATTATAGCATACAATCCCAAAAAACGAAAGCATTATTTTGTGAATTAATATTAAACGATCATCACGGTCACAGAATTCCGATTTTTTGTATTCGTAAACACGATTTCTACTTGATTTTACAACCGTTTTACCTTAAAATTAAGGCAAACGAAAAGGAGGTGCATTTTAGTATGTCCAACGAATACGGATCCGATTTTATGACCATCGTAGATGAGGACGGCACAGAGTTTGAACTGGAGATCCTCTCTACCCTGGAATACAATGGTCAGACCTATCTGGCTGTCACACCGGCAAATATGGAGGATGACGAGGATATAGAAGTCAGCATTCTGAAATCTGTGGAGGAAAACGGCGAACCGATCCTCTGCGCCATCGAGGACGAGGAAGAACTGGAAGCTGTCTATTCTCTGATCATGGACGAGCTTTACGAGGAAAACGAGGAATAATACATCTGCCTGCTTTGTGCGTGTTGTGTCCTTTTGGACCCACATCAAAGTATAGGGACGCTTGACTTCCTGCCCGGATTGCAGACCTCCCGCCTGCGCTTTGACGTATGGTGGACGTTGGGAGCAGCTAAGGCCAGGAGCGACGACCCACCTGCCATTTCGTGCAGGTCACATCGGATGCAGTACGGCTATAGCGGGTAGCACGGAGGGTTTCGGCCCTCCGTGTTTTTTATCCCAAAATTGTAAACTTTTTTACATTTTATAGGAAACAATCATATACCCCCTTGAAAGTTTCGGCAAAATCGTATATAATTGCCTGGTTAAAGTGTCTGATTTGGCAACTTATTTTACGTTATATGAGAGGAATGTATTAAATGAGCGCATCCGATAAGAAAAAACTCCGCAAGGAGCAAGCTGCCGCTTTTATGAGCGAAAGACAGCGTCAGGAGCAGGCAGAAGCAAAGAAACTGAAGATATATACCATCACTTTTATAACAGTGATCGCACTGATCGCATGTACTGCCATCGGCATTCTGGGTTTCAGAGCCTATGAGCAGAGTGGCATCGTGCAGAAATCCACCATTGCTGCCGTAGTTGGTGATCGTGAGCTGAACTCTGTTGTAATGAATTATTACTTCACTGATACCGTTCAGGATTACTATAACGACTGGTACAATGAGTATAGCACATACACAGATACCTATCTGCAGATGGTAGGATTGGACACTTCCAAGCCTTTGAACGAGCAGAAGTATGCCACCGACGAATTCGAGACCTGGGCCGACTTCTTTATGGATTCTGCAGTTCAGCAGGCCAAGAAGGACTATGCTCTCTACGACAAGGCCGTCAGTGAGAATTTTGAACTGCCCGAAGAAGGCCAGGAATCTATCGACGCATTGGCATCCAATTTGGAGTACTACGCAACTACCTACGGTTATAGCAATGTAGATAAGTACCTGAGCGCTATTTACGGCTTTGGCTCTACTGTGGATTCCTATGTTGAATACGCAGAGCGTACCGCACTGGCATCCGCATTCTATGATGCGCATAAGGACTCCCTTGTCTACGATGACGCTGCACTGCGTGAGTACGAGAAGGATAAGTACAACGACTTCAGTTCCTACGATTACAGTTCTTCTTACCTGACCTACACCGAGTTCCTGCAGGGCGGTACCGAGGATGCAGAGACCGGCGAAACAGTCTACTCCGACGAAGAAAAGGCTGCAGCACGGGACGCTATGGAAACAGCCGCCAAGGAAGCTGCAACCGCAACCAGCTATGACGAACTGAAGGAAAAGATCGAAGCCATCGAGGTCAATAAGGAAAGCCAGACTGCTCTGAACAGCGCCAACCGCGTTCTGCACACCGACATCAACGAGACTCTCTCTGCATGGCTGGCAGACGAGGAACGTGAGGAAGGCGATATCGCTGCTCTGCCCGTTATCACAACAACCAAGAATGAGGAGACCGGTGAGGAAATCTCCGAACTTAACGCTTACTATGTAGTTTACTTCACCAAGAAGTATGAAAACCTGGAGCCTATGGGTAACGTCCGTCATCTGCTGGTTGAGTTTGAGGGCGGCACCGAGGATGAGACCACAGGTGAGACCGTTTACTCCGACGAGGAGAAGGCTGCTGCCAAGGAAGCGGCTGATGGCTATCTGAATACCTGGCTGGAGGGCGAGGCTACAGAGGAAAGCTTTATTGAGCTGGTCAAGGAGCACAGCGACGACAGTTCTGCTGATGAAGGCGGTCTGTTCGAGGACATCCATCCCAAGTCCGAGTATGTCGCTAACTTCCGCAACTGGGCAACCGACCCCGACCGTCAGACTGGCGACACCGAAGTGATTGAAACCGAATACGGCTACCACGTAATGTACTACGTTGGCGATGACGAGCTGACATACCGTGATTACATGATCGAGAACACTCTGCGTGACACGGATCAGGAAACTTGGTACAAGGCAATTATCGATCCCGTAACATTCGAAGCAAAGAACACCAGCAAGATCAATTTGGGTCTGACTTTGGCATCAAACTAATAACTGTATAAAAACACCCCCTGTGGAGAAAATCCCCACAGGGGGTGTTTTTTTGAAAAGAAAATATTGGGGCATGATACTTGCCGGCATAGGCGCAGGTGCGGTAAACGGTCTGTTTGGCGCCGGCGGCGGCATGGTGCTTGTCCCCACGCTTACATGGTTAACAGACTTGGATGACAGCGAGGTTTTTCCGTCATCCGTGTGTATTATACTGCCTATTTGCCTGATTTCTTTTTGGTTTAGCTACCAGCCGGGAATCATTACTTGGAACATCGCACTTCCCTATCTGATCGGCAGCAGCGCCGGCGGTATCCTTGCCGGAATCCTCGGAAAAAAGATTCCAACCAAATGGTTGCACCGGTTGCTGGGAATTCTGATTCTTTGGGGAGGCATGCGCTATTTATGTTAGATTCTATGCCAATTACGCTCTTGGTCGGCTGCGCACTGGGCTTTCTATCCGGGATCGGTGTGGGTGGCGGCAGCTTATTGATCCTATGGCTCAGCTTAGTGCTATCCATGGATCACAGCGCGGCCAGAAACATCAACCTGCTGTTCTTTATCCCATCGGCTGTGATCGCATCAGTTTTCCGTTGGAAACAAGGATCATTAAATATGAGAAAGATACTGCCAGCCATCGTCGCCGGCTGTATTGCGGCAGCAATATTTTCGATACTGAGTAAACAGTTGGATACTATTGTAATAAAGAAGCTGTTTGGTGGACTGTTGCTAATTACCGGTATCCGAGAAATATGTTACCGGGAACGGAAAGTCAGATAACCCTCCAATATCAGCGATGCCGCAACCGCATCTACTGTATTCTTGCGCTTTTTGCCATGATAATTATGCTGGGAAAGAATGTTGTGCGCTTCTACTGTGGTTCGGCGCTCATCCCAAAGCTTCACCGGCAAACCGGACGCTTCCTCCAGCCTCTTCGCCAGTTCCCGGCACAGCTCCGCACGGACACCCTCCGTGCCGTCCATATTTTTCGGCAGACCCACTACGATCTCCCCTACCTCGCTCTGCTGTGCGATCTGTAAGATTTCTGCAATGGCCTTTTCTGTATTTCGGCTGTGGATAACCGTGGTGGTACCCACAATGCTGCAAAGTAAATCTGACACTGCAATACCGGTTCTGGCATCGCCGTAATCCACTCCCATGATCCGCATAAGTCGATTCCCTCTTCCTTTGTTTTGATTTTGTTCCATTATAGACGAAAATGCGAAAAAAATAAAGAAAAAAATTGTTGACGAAACTATTTTACTGTGATAGAATGGATTTTACCTGTGAAACGGGCTACTTTTCATGCCCTTTTCAGCTTCGGGGCGGTTATTTGTAGTTGACCGCTTACTAAATTTTACTATAGCCGGAGTGATACAGGGAGGCAAATTTTAAGGAGGTGCCGTTATGCGCGTAAAAGTCACTTTGAGATGCTCCGAGTGCAAGCAGAGAAACTACAATTCCATGAAGAACAAGAAGAATGATCCCGACCGTCTCGAAATGAAGAAGTACTGCAGATTCTGCAGAAAACACACCGTTCACAACGAGACGAAGTAAGGAGGACGCACATGGCAGAAGCTAAGAAAGCAAACTGGTTCGCAAGAGCCTGGGGCGGCATCTGCAGATACTTCCGCGAGCCCCGCAGCGAGCTGAAGAAGGTCGTGTGGCCCACCCCCAAGCAGGTTCTGAAAAACACCCTGATCGTCGCCGCATGCGTTTTGGTCGTCGGCGTATTTATCTGGCTGTTCGACTTCGTGGCTCGTGTGGGTATCGATACCCTGATCGGCCTCTTTAACTAAGAGGAGATTCGCCATGGCAGAAGCTGCAAGATGGTATGTAGTCCATACCTACTCCGGTTATGAGAACACCGTCAAGGCTACCATCGAGAAGACTGTGCAAAGCCGTAATCTGCAAGAGCAGATCATCAACGTATCCATTCCTATGGAGACTGTTACAGAGATCACTGAGTCCGGCGTAAGCAAGACTTATGATCGCAAGCTGTATCCCGGCTATGTATTTGTCAAGATGGTTTATAGTGATAACACTTGGCACGCTATCCGTGGTGTGCGTGGTGTTTCCGGCTTTGTTGGCACATCCGGAGAAGACCCCATTCCCCTGACCGAAGATGAAGTGTATCAGATGGGTGTCGAGAAGCGTGAGATCGTTGTCAACTACAACGTTGGCGACTCCGTGCGGATCCTCGACGGTCCTTTCAGCTCCTTCACCGGTACTGTGGAAGCAATTGAGGTCGACAAGAACAGCGTCAGCGTGGTGGTTACCATGTTTGGACGCGAGACTTCCGTCGAGTTTGAACTCGATCAGGTAGAAGTCACAACCCCGTAAACTTATCCGCCGGCTTATCGGCAGAAACGGTGGGAGGGGCATGAGCCCCGCAAGAAATGCGCAAAGCGCATATTACCACATTTTATTCAGGAGGTGCTTATTATGGCACAGAAAGTCACTGGTATTATCAAACTTCAGATTCAAGCCGCTAAGGCAACCGCATCCCCCCCTGTTGGTCCCGCTCTGGGTCAGCACGGTGTCAACATTGCTGCATTTATCAAGGAATTCAACGCCCGTACCCAGAACATGGAAGGCTACAAGATTCCTGTTGTTATCACTGTTTACGCAGACCGCAGCTTTACCTTTATTACTAAGACCCCTCCGACTCCCCTGCTGGTTTTGAAGGCAATCGGTCTGGAGAAGGGCTCCGGTGTTCCCAACAAGACCAAGGTTGGTCAGATCACCAAGGCTCAGGTTACTGAGATCGCAAAGACCAAGATGCCCGATTTGAATGTCAATTCTCTCGAGGCTGCTGAACGCCAGGTTGCCGGCACTTGCCGCTCCATGGGCATCGTTGTTGTTGACTAATAACTTTTCTGTCCGGGATTTGCCCGGAAATGTGGGAGGATTTTTCCGCATCACCACTTTAAGGAGGATTTAACAAGTGTTTAGAGGTAAAAAGTATAAGGAGAGCGCCAAGCTGATTGACCGCTCTGTTCAGTATGATCCCGCAGAGGCCCTGGATCTGGTTGTGAAGGGTGCTTCCGCAAAGTTCGACGAGACCGTCGAGCTGCACATCAAGTTGGGTGTTGACTCCCGTCACGCTGACCAGCAGGT
>JAZRQK010000012.1:0-10182 GCA_045649665.1 Faecousia sp.
CAAACAGCAAAAGCGCCAGGAATAAGCCGCCGCGGCCGGTGGCTTTCAGCAGCTTTTGACCGGCGCGCTCACCCTTTTCCAAAAAGAAGGTGCAGATCTTGCCGATATAGCGCTGTCTTGCGCCCCAAATCAAAAATTTCCGGGCGAAGAAATAAATAAATGGCACCGGCAGCATATTGCCCACTACGCAGGTGATCAGCGCGGGGATATAAGGCATTTCATAGCCCACCGCGTAGACCATTGCGCCCCGGAGTTCGATGATCGGCACCATGGACACCAGGAAAATAATCAGATAATTCAGCATAATTTCTCCTAAAATTTAATCCCGCATAAACAAGTCACGGGTATAGACCTTCTCCTGCACATCATCCAGGCAGGCATCATAGCGATTGGCGATAATGGCATTGCAGGTCTGCTTGAAACGGGCAAGATCATTGACCACCTGACTGCCGAAGAATGTCGTGCCGTCCTCTAAGGAAGGCTCATAAATCACCACTGTTGCGCCCTTTGCCTTGATGCGCTTCATCACACCCTGAATAGAGCTTTGCCGGAAGTTGTCGGAATTGGCTTTCATGGTCAGCCGGTACACACCGATGATCACCTGCTTTTCCTGACCGGGGTCATAGTGGACAGTACTGTTGTAAGCATACCAGCCGGCTTTTTGCAGCACCCGGTCTGCAATAAAGTCCTTACGGGTACGGTTAGCCTGCACGATGGCCTCGATAAGATTTTCCGGCACATCGGCATAGTTTGCCAGCAGTTGCTTAGTGTCCTTGGGCAGACAATAACCACCGTAACCAAAGGAGGGGTTATTATAATGATCGCCGATCCGGGGGTCAAGGCACACACCGTCAATGATCTGCCGGGTGTCCAGCCCTTTCATTTCCGCATAGGTGTCCAGCTCGTTAAAGAACGACACACGCAGTGCCAGATAGGTATTGGCAAAGAGCTTGACTGCCTCTGCCTCGGTAAAGCCCATAAAGAGGGTCTGGACATTTTCTTTCACTGCGCCCTGCTGCAACAGACCGGCAAAGGTCTGCGCCGCCTCTGTCAGCCGGGTATCCGTGGGATCAGTACCCACAATGATCCGGGAGGGATAGAGATTATCATACAGCGCCCGGCTCTCCCGGAGAAATTCCGGGCTGAACAAAATGTTCCGGCTGCCGGTCTTTTCCCGGATAGACTGGGTGTAACCCACCGGCACGGTGGATTTGATCACCATGATTGCCCGGGGATTGGCTGCCATTACCTGACCGATCACCGCCTCTACAGCAGAGGTGTCAAAGTGATTCTGCGCCGCATCGTAGTTGGTAGGCGCAGCGATCACTACAAAGTCCGCATCGGCATAAGCCGCCGCATCCAGCGTGGCGGTCAAATCCAGCTGCTTGGTGGCTAAGTATTCCTCAATTTCCCGGTCTGCGATGGGCGAGATACGGGCATTGATCTTATCCACTTTTTCCGCTACGATATCCACTGCCGTTACGGTATTATGCTGCGCCAGCAGCACCGCCATAGACAGTCCCACATAGCCGGTACCGGCTACTGCGATTTTCATTGTACCACTCCTCGATAAGTCGTTTGTACTGCCTGATAACTCTGTAAATCGCCAATGTCATACCGCTTGCCCGGCATTTCCATGGCATATACCGGTGTCTGCTTGCACAGCCATGCGATGTAGCTGCCGGGGGCATCGGTGCCACAGCCGGCGGCGATACCTTCCGCCACCAACCGAGTATCGGTTTTGGTATAGTAGTAAAATGGGGGCGTACACCAATGGGTCTCCGGGGTGGGAGATTTCTCGGTCATACGCAAAATACGGTCGGTTTCGTCCGGTGTGACCACACCGCACTTTTTCAGCCGGTTCTCGTCCGGCTCATAATAACGCATCACGCAGGACGCCTGTTTGTTCTGTGCGTAGGCAACAAACCGGGTCAGGGAGAAGTCCAGCAGATTGTCGCCGGCGATCACCAGCAAGTCATCGTCCCAGCCTAAAGATTCCACCGCAAACTGAATATCCCGGACAGCGCCCAGACGGGTTTCGTTGGAGTCCGTTCCGTCATCCACCACCGCCACCTTTTGGGACTTGGTCTTTGCCCAGCTTTCAAAATGGGGCGCAAACTTATGGTTGGAAACCACCGCATAGCCGTCCACCACGCCGGCAGCATCAATATCGTCAATCAGCCAGTCCAGAATGGTCTTGCCGCCTACCGGCAGCAGCGGCTTGGGGAAATTTTCTGTCAGCGGATACAGCCGAGTGGCATAACCAGCCGCCAAAAACAAACATTTCATAATTTTACCGATTCATGATACCGTCTGCGCTCTGGCAGATATGTACCGAATATTTTCCTTCCAGCTCCGGGAATGCCTGCAAATAGTCCTGGGTCACGGAGCGTTTGATTGATTCCTCATACGCGGGGTCGATCAGCGCCATACAGCAGCCTTTGAAGCCTGCGCCGGAGAATCGTCCGCCGTAAATGCCGTCGGTGCGGCGCATGGCTTCGTAGAGGGTTTTCAGTTCCTCAGAGCCGGTCTCCCAGTTGTAGATCGAGGAATGACCGCTTTCAAAGGACAGTCTGCCATATTCCTCAATATCGCCTCTGCGCCAAGCCTCAGCGCCCTTTTGTACCCGGTAAAATTCCGAATACCAATGCTCTGCCCGCTTGGCAAAATTCTCCGGCAGCCGGTCTTTGTACTGCAGATACACTTCGTAAGGCACTTCCCGCAGATTGGTTTGCTGGAATTTGCCGTACTCCATGCCGGCATAAGCTTTCAGCGCATAGGCAGCGCTGCGGCACTCGTCCACACGCATATTCAGCTTAGAGCCCACCAAGGTGCGCTGAATACCGGAGAAAAATATAGCGATCTTATAAGGCTTCATGCCCGCAGCGGCAGGAATCAGCTCGAAACTATCGTCCAGGGTATCCAGATACAGTAAGTGGTCTTTTTTGGAATAGACCTCGCAGGACTGGTCCAGTTTGCCGCAGGATACACCCACATACTTATTTTCCGCTGCCAATGCCGTCAGGATCAGTTCCTGCTCTGTTAAACACAGATCGTTTACCTTGCACAGCGCCTGCAAAAATGCGAGGATCACCGCCGCCGAGGAGGAAAGTCCGCCAATAGGCAACGTGCCTTGGATCACACCGGAAAGTCCCACCCGCAGGGGGTATCGCAGACCCAGTTCCCGGGTTGCGCCCCGGAGATAGTCCGCCCAATCATTCTGCTTTTCCTCCGGCACTGCGGCGATATGCCACTGCGCCCGCTTGTCAAACTGCAAAGAGAGCAGTTCCACCACACCGTTGGTTTTGGGGGCATAGGCGATATGGATACCCTTATCAATAGCAAGACCGGTGATCTTGCCCAGCTGATAATCCGAATGAGCGCCTACCGGGCAAATACGATAGGGACAAAAGGCAACATCCTGGGGCTCTTTATGGTATACGGATTCAAATTTACGGATACATTCCACAGACGCGACCTCCATTTATTTTAATAATTTATTGTACCAAATCCCCACAACTTTTGCAAGTAGATGCCCATAAAAAAAGAGAACTCCCGGGGGAGTTCTCTTTCATTACTTATGCAGCGCCTTGCGCAGTACCGGAGCGATGACCAGCGCCACTGCGCCGCCGATCAGCGCGGTAAACAGCTGGGGCCACGAGAAAGTCGCCGGCAAAGCCTTGAGCATAGGCGCTTTCAAAATGCCGTCAGCCAGCAATTTTTCCGCCAAAACACCGCAGATCAGCCACACCACGATGGCATACAGCGTTGCGAATTTGGCAGCCGCCGCCGTCAGCCAGGCAGCGATCTGTCTGACCAGCCCCTTGCCGGAGATAAAGTGCAGCAGCACCACAAACACAGCGTTTCCTGCCATAATTGCCGGCACGGTTAGAATTTGGGGCGCAATGCCCAGCAAATATGCCAGTACCGGGGAAATCAGTGCCACGGTAATGCCGCCGGAAAGTCCCACAAACAGCACCGCCACCGCCAGCACCGTGTTCACACACGAGCCGGTGACCAGCTGTCCCATAGGCTTGGTCAATGCCTGCAGTACTACCAACAGCGCCAACAGCGCCGCTGTTTCTGTGATCCAACGAATTTTACGGTTCATAATCACCACTCCTTAAATCAAGGCGATATTTCCGCCTATATCTGAATACCATACCAAAAACAAAGACCACCCGGTGGGTGGTATGTGATTGTTAAATTGATCTGCATTCACAGACGTCCGGCTGCGCCTGCAGCTCAATGGACTCTTCCCCGAGCTAAAAAACATGCTCTCCCCAGCATGTTTTTTGCGGTCTGCGACCGCCGCTCTCTTCGAGTCCTATATCTGAATACCATACCAAAAACAAAGACCACCCGGTGGGTGGTCTTTGTTTTTGGTGGACGATATAGGACTCGAACCTATGACCTTCCGCACGTCAAGCGGATGCTCTAGCCAGCTGAGCTAATCGTCCAAGCGCATGAGTGATTATACATAAGGCATCTGCGTTTGTCAAGTACTTTCTGCAGTTTTTTGTTTTTTCTTTCCGGGAGTTCGGGGCTTTTTTCATTATATATAAGAAAAACACCGGGAAATTGCCGGATTTTTCCTCGAAAAACCCTTGACTTTTCCTTTTTCCTTTGCTAAAATAGACCAGCCGCATCGAATGGGCTCAAGTTGGCACATCATTTGCCACGCCCCCGAGAGCGAGACTACACAATATAAAGTAGGTGAAAAAGAATGAAAGCAGTTATCGTGACCGGTGGTAAGCAGTACACCGTCTCCGAGGGTGATGTCCTGTACATCGAGAAGCTGGAGGCAGAGGCTGAAGCTACCGTGAAGTTCGAGCAGGTTCTGGCAGTGCTGGACGGTGAGAACTCCAAGATCGGCGCTCCCACTGTGGAGGGTGCATCTGTCGAGGCTAAGGTCATCAAGAATGGCAAGGCTAAGAAGATCACCGTCTTCAAGTACAAGGCTAAGAAGAACGAGAAGAAGAAGCAGGGCCATCGTCAGCCCTACACCAAGGTGGAGATCACCAAAATCGCTCAGTAATTATGACAAGATGTGAATTTTTTACTGAGGACGACAGAATCACCGGATTCTCCGTCAGCGGACACAGCGGTTACGCCGAAGCCGGCGCCGATATCGTCTGTGCCGCAATTTCCACCGCAGTTACCATGGCCGAAGCCACTATCAATGATGTGTGCGGCGCAAAGGCCAAGGTTCGGGTCAAAGAGGAAGATGCACGCATCACTCTGACCCTCCCCACTTCCTGCGACGAGGAGGAGACTGTTCAGGCAGTGCTCTCCGGTCTGATGCTGACACTGATCAGCCTGCGGGAAGATTACCCTGATTATATCGAAGTTTTGGAGGTGTAATACCATGCTGAAGATTGGTATTCAGTTTTTCGCTCACCATAAGGGCGGCGGTTCTACTAAGAACGGTCGTGATTCCGAGGCTAAGCGCCTGGGCGTAAAGCGTGCCGACGGTCAGTTCGTTCTGGCTGGCAACATTCTGGTTCGCCAGAGAGGCACTCATATCCATCCCGGTGTCAATGTCGGTATCGGCAGTGATGACACTCTGTTCGCTCTGATTGACGGTACTGTCAAGTTCGAGCGCAAGGGCAAGGATCGCCGTCAGTGCTCCGTTTACGCCGTCGAGCAGTAATCACGGATCACCGTATCACTTACAAAGGGCTGCTGCATACTAAGTGCAGCAGCCCTCAATTTTTACAAGGTAGCGGTGAAGAAGAAACAGTTTCTGTTTCCTGTTCACTGTTACCTTAGAACGGAGGTAAATCTATGTTTGTAGATAAAGTTCGAATTACCGTCTGCGGTGGTCGGGGCGGCGACGGCGCTGTGGCGTTCCATCGGGAAAAATATGTGGCAGCCGGCGGCCCGGACGGCGGCGACGGCGGTCACGGCGGCAGTGTGATCCTGCGAGCCAACGATAACCTCACTACCCTGCTGGACTTCCGCTACAAGCGCAAGTATTCCGCCCAAACCGGTCAAAACGGTCAAGGCAGAAATATGAGCGGCAAGCGCGGCGAGCCGCTTATCATCCAAGTGCCCCGTGGTACGGTGGTGCGGGATGCCGAGACCAATCAGATCATTGTGGATATGTCCACCGGCGAGGATCATATCATCGCTAAGGGCGGCAGAGGCGGCTGGGGCAACCAGCACTATGCCACCGCCAACCGTCAAGTTCCCCGGTTCGCAAAAGCCGGTACAAAGGGTCAGGAGCGGGATGTGATTCTGGAGCTGAAGCTTTTGGCAGATGTGGGTCTGGTAGGTTTCCCCAATGTGGGCAAGTCCACATTGTTGTCTGTCACCTCCAATGCCCGTCCAAAGATCGCCAACTACCACTTCACTACCCTGTTCCCCAATCTGGGTGTTATTTATGTAGACGAGGGTGTCAGCTTTGTTATGGCGGACATCCCCGGCATTATCGAAGGCGCTGCCGAGGGCGCAGGTCTGGGTCACGATTTCCTGCGGCATATTGACCGCTGCCGTCTGCTGGTGCATGTGATCGTTGTTTCCGGCAGCGAGGGCAGAGATCCGGTGGAGGATTTCGACGCTATTTGCGAGGAGCTGCACAGCTACTCCATCGATTTGGGCGACCGTCCCATGATCGTCGCCGCCAACAAGGTGGATCTGCTGATGCCGGAATCCGACAATCTGGAGCGGCTGCGCAAGCATGTGGAAGCTGTCGGTTGTGAGCTGTATGAGATTTCCGCAGGCACCACCCAAGGCACAAAAAACCTTATGCGCATCGTGGCGGAAAAGCTCCGCACCCTGCCCCCGGTGACTATTTACGAGCCGGAGTATGTGGAAGTTGTTGCCGCTGCCGGCGATCCCACCGAGCTGGAGATCGACCACATGGGCAGCACATGGCTGGTCACCGGCACATGGCTGGAGCGGCTGATCATGAACATCAATTTCGACGACTACGAATCCCGGAACTACTTTGACCAGCAGCTGCGTAAATGCGGTCTGTTTGCCCGGTTAGAGGAAATGGGTATTCAGGACGGCGACACCGTAGATATCTACGACATGCAATTTGAATATCAGCGATAAAAAAGCCCCCACCGCTCGGTGGGGACTTTTTTATTTAGCAAATGCCCAATTCCTCGCCGGTGCAAGGAGCGATGCCGTGCTTTGCCAGCAGGGAGATGAACTTCTCCTCCTCTGCCACACGGAACACCATGTACGCCTTGCCCTCGACATGGGTGAACAGAGAGTACATATACTCGATATCGATGTTGCCCTCTGCCAGGGTTGCCAGCACCGGCACAACACCGCCGGGCTGATCCGGAACAGCGATCACCGTCACCGGAGTCAGGGAAAGGATATAGCCGCCTTGCAGCAAAATGGAAGTTGCCTTTTCTGCGTTATCCACGATCAGACGCAGAATACCGTAATCGGCAGTTTCTGCAATCGAGATCGCACGCAGATCTACGCCGTTTTCCGCCAGCACGCTGGTGATCTCAGACAGCTGGCCGGCACGGTTTTCCAAAAATACAGAGATTTGATGTACCATATTCTCTCCTCCTTAAATCTTACGCTTGTCGATAATGCGCACTGCCTTGCCCTCACTACGGGTGATGGTCTTAGGCGCAACCAGGCGCACCTTGGCATAAATGCCCAGCATTGCCTTCAAAGCGCTGACCAGACTCTTTTCCATCTGGGTGACCTTTGCCAGAGAGTCGGAGAAGTTCTCCGGTGTCATCTCCACCATGACCTCCAAAGTATCGGAGTGGTTGACACGGTCAACGATGATCTGATAATTTGCAGGATATCCCTGCTCCAGCAAAACGGATTCGATCTGGGACGGGAATACATTGACGCCCTTGACGATGAGCATATCGTCGCTTCTGCCCATAGGCTTGGACATCTTCACATGGGTTCTGCCGCAGGCGCAAGGCTCACGGGTCAGCACACAGATGTCACGGGTGCGATAACGCAGTAGTGGGAACGCTTCCTTGGTGATGGCGGTGAACACCAGTTCACCCTTGCTGCCAATGGGCAGGACTTCCTCCGTTTCGGGGTCAATGACCTCTGCAATGAAGTGATCCTCATTGATATGCATGCCGGACTGCGCCTCGCACTCGAATGCCACACCCGGACCGGAGGTTTCTGTCAGACCGTAAATATCGTAAGCCTTGATACCCAAACCATTCTGAATATCCGCGCGCATCTGCTCGCTCCATGCCTCAGCGCCGAAAATGCCGGCTTTCAGCTTGATCTGATCCCGCAGACCCTGCTCGTTGATGGTTTCTGCCAGGTAGGCAGCGTAAGAGGGGGTGCAGCACAGAATGGTAGAGCCCAGGTCGGTCATAAACTGCAGCTGCCGATCCGTGTTGCCGGAGGACATAGGTAGGGTCAGGCAACCCACCTTATGGGCGCCGCCGTGGATACCGGAGCCGCCGGTGAACAAGCCGTAGCCGTAAGCTACATGGACTACATCCTCCTTTGTGCCGCCGGCTGCCATAATGGCACGGGCGCAGCAGTCCTCCCACAGATCGATGTCGTGCTGGGTGTAGAATGCCACCACACGCTTGCCGGTAGTGCCGGAAGTGGAGTGGATACGAACACACTCAGAAAGCGGCTTGCCCAACAGACCGTAGGGGTAAGCATCACGCAGGTCTGCCTTAGACAGCAGAGGCAGCTTGCGCAGGTCGTCTATGCTCTGAATATCCGCCGGGGTCAGACCCTTTTGCTCCATCTTTTGGCGGTAGTACGGAACATTGTCCCATACATGCTGCACTTGCTTTACCAGACGCTCATTCTGCCACTGCAGAATCTGCTCTCTGGACGCCGTTTCGATTTCCGGCTGGTAATAGTTTGCCATTTCTCAACTCTCTCCTTTTACGCATTGCGACCCAGGGTGAATGCCGTCTTGTTGAGTTCCAAAAATTTTGCAGGTACGCTCTGCTCGATGGCTTCCAGCCACTCCTGCTCAGGGATATCGAAGTAACGGGACAGATGACCCATCAAAACGATATTTACCGCCTTGGCAGAGCCGGCTTGCTCCGCCAGCGCCAATGCGTCAAAGGCATCTACATCCAAACCGGCAGAACGCATCTGCTCCACCAGTCCCTGGGGATATTCCATAGCGCCGATGATCACCGGCATGGGATTGATCTGCTGGGTGTTCACCACGATCTTGCCGCCGGGTTTCAGGTATTCTGTCCACCGGGCAGCCTCCAGCAGCTCGAAAGAAACGATAAAGTCCGCCTCGCCCTTGTCGATGACGGGAGAATAGACCTTTTCACCAAAACGCACATAGGTGACAACGCTGCCGCCTCGCTGGCTCATGCCGTGGACTTCAGACACCTTGATGTCATAGCCTTTCTGCAGCATAATGCGACCCAGCAGCTTGGATGCCAGCAGACTTCCCTGTCCGCCCACACCTACGATCATAATATTCTGTGTTTTCATATCTTACGCCTCCTTTGCCGCTTGCAGCGCATCCAGCTTGCACAGCTGTGCGCAAACACCGCAGCCGGTACAAAGGGTGTTGTCAATGCGCGCTTTCTTGTCCACGATGCTGATCGCCGGACAGCCGATTTTCATACAAGCCTTACAACCCACGCACTTATCGTTATCGGCGATAATAGGCTTGTTGTGCTTGACATATTTCAGCAGTGCGCAGGGACGACGGGAGATAATGACAGAGGGCTCCTCTGCATTCACTTCCTCCATGATTGCCTGCTGGCACTGCTCCAGATCATAGGGATCCACCACACGGACACGGCGGATGCCAACTGCCCGGCAGAAGCTCTCCAGGTCGATCTTCGTACAGGGGTCGCCCTTCAGGTTGAAGCCGGTGGTGGGGTTCTGCTGGTGACCGGTCATGCCGGTGATGGAGTTGTCCACGATGATCACCGTGCCGCAGGACTCGTTGTATGCCATGTTCACCAAGCCGGTCATACCGGAGTGCATGAAAGTAGAGTCGCCGATCACTGCTACAGCCTTCTTGCCAGCCTCTGCGCCGGACTTGGTAAAGCCGTGCAGACCGGAGATAGAAGCACCCATGCAGATGGTGGTGTCCAGCGCTGCCAGCGGGGGCACTGCGCCCAGGGTATAGCAGCCGATATCACCCAGCACCGTCAGCTTATTCTTTGCCAGGGTATAGAACAGACCACGGTGGGGGCAACCGGCGCACATCACGGGAGGACGGTTGGGAATGGCGGT
>JAZRQK010000013.1:0-1872 GCA_045649665.1 Faecousia sp.
GGGTGTAGGCGGCCAGTTGGTCGGCATAATCTCCCAGCTCTGCGGCAGGCACAGTGCCGGTCAAAATGCTGTTTTCGCCTTGCGTTTCCGGGGCATCGAACTTGCCGCTCATTGTCCGGATATCGGTGATGGCTCTGCCAATAGCTTCCGTAGGAACGGTGAGGGTGAAAATGTACCAAGGTTCCAGCAGAATAGACTCTGCCTGCATCAGTCCTTGCCGCACTGCCCGGTAGGTAGCTTGGCGGAAGTCGCCGCCTTCGGTGTGCTTTAGATGGGCTTTGCCCACCAGCAAGGTGATCTTCATATCGGTGATGGGCGCTCCGGTGAGGACGCCCAAGTGAGGCTTTTCCGACAGATGGGAGATGATCAGCTTTTGATACTGAATATCCAGCACATCGGTGGAGCATACACTGTCAAATACCAAGCCGCTGCCTTGGGGCAGAGGCTCCAATAGCAGATGGACTTCGGCGTAATGGCGCAGAGGTTCAAAGTGTCCCACGCCCTCCACGGGAGCAGCGATGGTCTCCTTATAATAAATACGCCGATCTTCAAAGCCCACATCCAAAGAGAATCGCTGGGCAATGACGCTGCGCAACACCTCCAGCTGGACCTTGCCCATAATCTGGGCGTGGATCTGCTTCAGCCGATCATCCCAAAGGATGTGCAGCTGGGGATCTTCCTCCTCCAAAAGCCGCAGCTTGGGCAGGGTCAGCACCGGGTCGCAGCCCTGGGGCAGCGCCACTCGGTAGGTCATCACCGGCTCCAAAACCGGCTTGGATGCGGCAACTTCTGCGCCCAAGCCCTGACCGGTGTAGGTCTGGCTCAAACCGGTGACAGCACAGATCTGTCCCGGGAAAACTTCTTCCGCTGCCGTGAATTTGTCGGCAGAATACAGCCGCAGCTGCAGCGCTTTCTCTTCCAGAGCATCGCCCTTTTGATTTTGGTAGGATAGGGGGCTGCGGACCTTTAGGCTGCCGCCGGTGATCTTCAGCCAAGTCAGTCGGTTGCCCTGTGGGTCGCGGGAGATCTTGTAGACCTTCGCACCGAATTCCTGCCCATACTCCGGGCGAGGCGCATAGGTGTCGATGCAGCTTAAAAATTCCTCTATGCCCTCTAATTTCAGTCCCGAGCCGAAGCAGCAGGGGAAGAGTTTTCTGCCCTCGATCAGTCCCCGGATGTTGGCATCGGTGACGGTGCCGGTCTCCAAGAATGTTTCCAGCAGCGCTTCATCGCACATAGCTGCCTGCTCGGCGATGGTATCTGCATCTGCACCGAAGTCCACGCAGGCGCTGCTGAGCCGGGATTGAAGCTGCTCTATGATCTCTGCATGGGGTCTTCCCGGCAGATCGGTTTTATTAATGAACACAAAGGTGGGGACGCCGTAGCGCTCCAATAGTTTCCACAAAGTCAGGGTGTGGGATTGGATACCGGCGGTGGCGCTGATCACCAGCACGGCGCAGTCCAAAACCGGCATTGCCCGCTCCGCTTCAGAGGCGAAATCGATATGACCGGGGGTGTCCACCAAGGTGATGGCTCTGTGATCGGTGGAGAACAGGGCCTGCTTGGAAAAAATGGTAATACCCCTTTGCCGCTCGATGCTGTGGGTATCTAAGTAAGCATCGGCGTGGTCAACACGACCCAAAGTCCTGCGGTTACCGCTGACATACAGCAGCGCCTCGGACAGGGTAGTCTTGCCTGCATCCACATGGGCAAGCAGACCTATACACAAGGGCAATTTCTTTTGTGCGTCCACACAGACACCTCCTTAGCATAGTTTTGGGATATTGTATCATAAAAAACAAGGTTCGTCGAGATGGAAAACACCCGGAAGTGTTCTTCCGGGTGTTATTGCATTGCATTATAAGCCACTTC
>JAZRQK010000014.1:0-11072 GCA_045649665.1 Faecousia sp.
CGGTCAGCAATGACGGAGGACTGGCCGATGGCGATGTTTGCAAAGGGACCGGCGTGGATCAGAACAGGCTGATGCTCGACGGAGTAGCACATGGTGGGGTTGATGGTGTTGCGCATCCATGCGGTCATGGCACCGGCAACGTCCAGATCCTCGGTGGTGACAGGTTCACCGGTCTTGGAGTAGGCGACAACGATCTTGCCGATACGCTCGCGCAGATCCTTCAGATCCTTGGCAACAGCCAGGATAGCCATCAGCTCGGAGCCGACAGCGATGCCGAACTTGGACTGCATGGTGAAGCCGTCCAGACGGCCGCCCAGACCGATGACGATGTTACGCAGAGACTGTGCGCAGAAGTCGATGATCCAGCCCATTTCGACACGCTTGGGGTCGATGTCCAGACGGCGCAGACCCTTCTTTGCCAGCCACTCGTCGGTGTTGTTACGCTCGTGCTGCATACGGGCGGTCAGAGCCACCATAGCCAGGTTGTGAGCGTTCATAATGTCGTTGATGTCGCCGGTCAGACCCAGAGAGAACTCGGTCATGGGCATCAGCAGAGCGTTACCGCCGCCAGCTGCAGTACCCTTAACGTTCATGGTAGGACCGCCGGAGGGCTGACGCAGAGCGCCGCCTGCCTTCTTGCCGATGTAACCCAGACCTTCGATCAAGCCCAGAGAAACAGTGGACTTGCCTTCGCCGAAGGGAGTGGGGGTAACAGCGGTAACTTCGATGAACTTACCGTCGGGCTTGTCAGCCAAACGCTTCATAACCTTGATAAAGTCGATCTTAGGAGTCTTGCCGTAGGGGATGATTTCCTCTTCCAGCAGGCCCAACTTCTCGCGGAAGTAGTCGACGGAAGGCAGAGTCTTCTCTGCTTCTTCTGCGATCTGCCAGTCAGCGAATTGGGTGGGGTCGAGCTTGACATTGCCCTTCTCGTCAATGTACTTGCCGTTCTGGTCAAAAACGATTGCCATGATATTTTTCCTCCTTAAATTGGTGCTTTCGCACATAAATTACAAATTTATTTATACCACCGTGATCTGGGCAGCGTCCCGGATCAGACGCATGACCTTACCGGTTAGTACACTATTGATAACTGCCTGCTCCAAAGCGGCATCGTATTGCTCCTGAAGCTGCTCCATGGTGATATGGTTGTGACGGCAAATCACCGCCAGCGCTTCGGCAATATCCTTTTCATCTGCTTCCAAGCCCTCTGCCATGACGATCTCATCAATGGCTGCACGGCAACGCAGTGCAGATTCTGCAGACGGCTCTGCATCCTTACGCAGCTGCTCCGGTGTGGTATTCATGAAGGAGCAGTACATCTCCAGATTCAGACCCTGCTGTGCCAGCTGAGCTTCCAGATTGCGGATCTGATCCTCGACCGCCTCTGCCAGCATCTTGGGAGAAACGGTGATCTCCAGGGTTTCTGCCGCCTGACGCAGCAGCTGATCCTGCAGATCCATCTCGCCACGCTCGTCGGTATAAGACTGCAGGCTATCTGCCAGCTTCTGACGCATCTGGGCCAAGCTTTCGCAGCCGCCGAACTCCTTGGCAAAGGTGTCGTCCAGTTCGTACTGGGTCTTGACGCGGATGCTGTGAATCTTGCAGCGGAACTCTGCTTCCTTGCCCGCCAGTTCTTCAGCGTGGTACTGCTGAGGGAAGGTGACCTTCACGGTGACTTCCTCGCCGGGGACTTTGTCCAGCAGCTGCTCCTCGAAGCCGGGGATAAACATGCCACTGCCTAAGGTCAATGTCTGATTCTGGGCTGTGCCACCGGGGAACTGTACGCCGTCACAGAAGCCTGCGTAATCCAGAACCACCTCGTCGCCCTTTTCGGTGGGGCGGTCGGTAACTTCTGCGATCCGGGGATTCTCCTGCTGCAAGCGATGCAGGTGGCGGTCGATCTCCTCGTCGGTAACTAAGTGTCTTTTATATTCAGCCTTCAGACCCTTATATGTAAAGCTCATTTTGCCATTCTCCTTGGATTATCCTGCCTCAAGCACCAAAATATCAGACATTTTTTCTTGAGGACAGGGGTATTATACAAATAATACTTGCAAAAACCAATAAGTTTGTGGTATTTTATTTATAGTTTTTATCTATAGATTCCGGAGGTTGCAAAATGAACTACAACTACTTACGATACTTCTCCGTGCTGGCGCAGGTTGAGCATTACACGATAGCCTCCGCCCGACTGGGTATTTCCCAGCCCTCTCTCAGCAGCGCCATTCACAGCTTGGAGGACGAGCTAGGCGGCGTAAGACTGTTTGAAAAGGTGGGCAGAAACATTCGGCTTACCGAACAGGGTCGCTATTATCGGGAGCAGGTGGATGCTGCATTGCTGCAGCTGAATCAAGCCACCCAGACTCTGCATGAAAGCAAAACCAGCGCCCCTATCGTGCTGCACATGGGTATGGTTTCCGGCGCACAGGAAGATCTGGTGGCGCAGGAGATCACCTATTACACAAAGCAAAATCCCCGGATCCGTTTTCAGATCACGGAAAGTTCTGCCGATGAACTGATGGACATGGTGCGCCAGGAAAAGCTGGACATGGCTTTGGTGGATACCACCAACCGTGACCGCAGTTTGCACTTCCGTAAATTGTGTGAGCAGAATTTCTATGTAGCGCTGCCGGAAAAGCACCCCTTTGCCAGCCGCAAGCAGCTGATGTATCAGGACATGCAGGGTCAACCCCAGGTTTCGTTCCACTACGATATGGACAACACCTTCGAGCAGTGGGCCAACAATGGCGACACAAAGCTTGTCTGTTCCGTCAACACCGCCCAAACCGCACTCAGTCTGGTAGCGGCAGGCTTTGGTTTCTGTTTCCTGCCGGAAAGCTGCGTCCGGGAATTCGACGGTGTGGCATTTGTACCGCTGCAGAACTGGCACCAGGCGCTTTACATGTGCATTCTCTACGACAAGTGGCTGGAGCCGCCGGTGTGGGGTTTTTGTGAACGGCTGGTCAAGACTTTCCGTAATCAACCCAAATTTGAATATAGCGACTGGTCTATGGATATGTAATATATATTATAATAATGTATAAGACTCCCGACGAATCATTCGTCGGGAGTTTGTTTATTCCTCTATGCGATACAAACGCTTTGCATTCGCCGTAGTAACCTCGACAGCCTCTTGGGTGGAGATACCACGAATCTCCGCCAATTTTTCCGCCATGCGGTACAGATAGCCGGGATCGTTTCGCTTGCCACGGAACGGATCCGGCGCCATAAACGGGCAGTCCGTTTCCAACACGATCCGCTCCAAGGGGATCGACGCGGCGGTTTCCACCGCCTTGCGGGCATTCTTAAAGGTCAGCACACCGGTGAAGCCGATATACCAGCCAAGATCCACCAGCTGCCTTGCCATTTCCGCAGAGCCGGAATAGCAGTGGAACACACCGGTTACGTCCTTAAATTCCTTGACCATACGCATGCCGTCATCGTGGGCATCCCGCTCATGGATGATCACCGGCAGTCCGGTTTCCCGCACCAGCTCCATCTGCATGCGGAAGGCTCTTTTCTGGATGTCACGGGAGGGATATTCATAGTAATAGTCCAGACCGATCTCGCCGATGGCTTTCACCTTGGGGTGCTTTGCCATTTGGCGGTACTGCTCCAGCACATCGTCATTGATCTCTGCGGCAGAGTCCGGGTGGCTGCCTACAGACGCATACACAAAGGGGTATTTCTCCGCCATGGCGATGCAATCCCTGGACGAATCCAGGCAGCAGCCCACATTCATTACAAATTCTACACCCTTGTCTTTCAAACCAAGGATCAGCGCATCCCGATCCTCGTCAAAAGCCGGGTCATTCAAATGAGCATGGGTATCAAACAGCATAATCTCTCTCCTATTATTCCACTACTGCCACAAGGCAGCCGTCTATTTCCTGCACACGGGGGTCATCGGGGTCAAAGTCGGTTTGGTATAGGTAATTGCCCCAGCCTCTGCCGGTTCGCTTGGCATAGGCCTCTTTCAGCACCCAAAAACGCAGCAAGGTCTTTCGTCGGTCGGCTGCAGCGTCATACCGCCGGCGCTCTGCCGGAGACAGTATTTTATCCGCCAGGCGCAGATCGATCTGCCGATCCGCCTCCTCGATATCCACACCAACCGGCGCATTCGCCAAAACGCAGCACACCCGTCGTTTTGTATGGGAGATGGAAAAATGGACAGGACTATCCGAAAAACAGGGCTTGCCTTGGGGTGTAACGCAAATATCCGGCAGATCGCCAACCGCAATTTTCTGATACATCTGCGCCAGCAATTCCCGCCCGGCTTCATGTCCGGATCGCCCATCCAGCTGCCGAAAGTCCATATACATTCCTCTCACCTCCACATATCCTTATTAAATATAGTATATCCCCATTTTCCGGAACTGTCAAATGGTCTAACCCATCCCAGCCGCTCATATCCTCATAATGAGGTGATGGACATGGCTACGGAAAATCTGCAGCTGCCCCACAAATTGACACTGAACGAACGCAAGCAGCTCACTATGACCGGGGTGACCGAGGTGGTCAGTTTTGACGATACCGCCGTGGTGCTGCACACCCAGCTGGGCACATTGGAAATCCAAGGGGAATCTTTGAAACTCAAAACGCTTTCCATTGACGGCGGACAAGTTGCTGTTGATGGACACATCTGCGCGCTTATTTACGAGGAGCCCCGGAGCAGCCACGGTTTTTGGGGGCGGTGGAGCAAATGATCTCCCCCGCTCTCACCGCCAGCCGGTTTGCTTCCGCACTGGGACTGGGCGCTTTGCTGGGTCTGTATTACGGCTTTTTGCGGCCGCTGCGACCACGGCTTACAACCCTGTCAGACCTTTTATTTCTGCCGGCCGCCTTTTGGTTTTGGATCTATCTGGGCTTTGGAATCTGCAAAGGCGATATTCGTCTGGGTTACAGCGCCGGTCTTTTGATCGGCGGCATGCTGTTCGATATGACCATCGGACGGCTTTTGCGACCGGTTTTTTCCGGCTTTTGGCAACTGGCAAGGCGAATTTTGGGTTTTGTATGGCTGCCGGTAATAAAAATTTTTAAAAAAGCTGCCAAATCTGTAAAATTGCTCTTGGCAACTGCCAAAAAACGGGTTACAATAATGAATGACAAACCTACAGGAGGTACCCGCTATGGCAGCAAGTCGCAATCCCTTCCATCGAATCCGTCTTGTGTACGGACGAAGCTCCGCCCTGCTCAAAGGCATCGTGCTGGTAACCATCATCGTTTCCACACTGGCATTGCTGACATTGCGTCTGGCGATCCTGGACACCAAAGCAAAGACCGAGGCGCAACGAAACGAAGCCGCCGCTTTGGAACAGGAAAACCAGAAGTTGGAGGATTCTATCTCTGAACTGGGTACCGTGCAAAGCATTAAGGATCTGGCAGGCAAACTGCTGGGACTGGTAGATCCGGATTCTGTTATTTTTCTGCCCGAGCAATAAATTGGAGGAAGCAAAGCAAATATGGAGTTAACCGTTGGAGAAATCTTGGAGGGCAAGGTGAAGTCGATCACCAACTTTGGCGCTTTCGTCAGCTTGCCGGAAAACCGTACCGGACTGGTACATATCTCGGAGGTGGCAAACACCTATGTCAGTGACATCCGTCAGCATCTGACAGAAGGACAAGATGTAAAGGTAGTGGTGCTGAACACCGATGCCGGTAAGATCAACCTTTCCATCAAGCGATTGGAGGCAAAACCGCTGCGTGAAGGTTTTCAGGGAAATCGCCCCGCACCTCGCCGGAACAGCGCTCCTCGAACCGCCCCCACACCGCCTCCCGCTCCCAAGACCGCGGATCAACTGTTTGAGGAAAAGCTGAAAGCTTTTATGTCCGAATCCGACAGCAAGATCTCCTCTTTGCGTCAATATTCCGACCATCGTACAAAAAGCCGCAGAAGATGATCAGATAACGAATTAGCTGCGATCGTCGATCCGCTGTTTCGTTGCTTTTAAGCTGTTGCGCTTGCGGCAGCTTTTTTATTGAAAGGAATCAGATATGGCAACTGTTGTAATTACCGGCGGCAGCCGGGGAATCGGCGCTGCCGCTGTCCGGCTGTTTGCCGGAAAAGGTCATCAGGTATATTTTATCTACGAAAAAGAACACGATGCCGCCCAGGCGGTTGCTGCTGAGACCGGTGCAACAGCAATTTGCTGCGATGTGGCTGACACCGGCGCCGTGCAGGCTGCTTTTGCCAAGCTGCCTGCCGTGGATGTGCTGATCTGTAATGCAGGCATTTGCCATTACGGATTGATGAGCCAGACCACCCCGGAACAGTGGGATCGCATCTTTGATGTCAACGTCAAGGGTATCTATAATTGTATCAACGCCGCCACCCCCGGCTTTCTTGCCAAGCAATCCGGCTGCATAATTACTGTCAGCTCTATGTGGGGACAGGTGGGCGCATCCTGCGAAGCTGCCTATTCCGCTACCAAGGGCGCTGTAATTGCGCTGACCAAAGCGCTGGCGCAGGAATTAGGACCCAGCGGCATCCGGGTCAACTGTATTGCACCCGGGGTGATCGAAACGGATATGTGCAAGGGCGTGTCGCCGGAAACCATGGCGCAGCTGGCGCAGGATAACTGCGTTGGCAGAAACGGCACGCCGGAGGATGTAGCAAAGTCTATGGAATATTTGGCAGAAGCCGCTTTTGTCACCGGGCAAGTATTGCCGGTGAACGGCGGACTGGTGCTATAATTTACGGAGGACATACCATGAAAATTGCAATCGCTTGTGACCACGGCGCACTGGAACTGAAAAACACCGTGGCAGCTTACCTGAAAGAAAAAGGCTATGATGTACTGGACTTCGGCACAGACAGTCTGGACAGCTGCGACTATCCGGATTTTGCCGCTCCTGCCGCCAAGGCGGTAGCCGCCGGCGAATGTGCCAAAGGTATCGTCATGTGCACCACCGGCATCGGCGTATCCATCGTATGCAACAAGATAAAAGGTATCCGCTGTGCACTGCTTTCTGACACCGTATCCGCCCGGCTGACCCGGGAACACAACGACACCAATATGATGGCGTTGGGCGCTGGTATTGTCAGCACCGAGCTGGCGCTGGAGATCATCGATACCTGGCTGAGCACCGCCTTCTCCGGCGGCGAGCGTCATCAGCGACGGATCGACAAACTGATGGCGCTGGAAAAATAATTAAAAACTTAAAACCGCAGGTGAAGAAAATTTCTTCACCTGCGGTTTTTATTATTTGCTTTTGTTTCTTGTGTAATAGTTGTAATACTTATAGTATTTTTTGCTGTAGCGCTGATAGCCGTATTTCTTAACCGGATCGTTGGTATCCCGGAAAACAAAACCAAGCAGACGAACATCAACCATCTCCAGCTGACGCATAGCCTCTGCCAGCATCTGCACATCAGAAACACCGGCCCGGACTACCATCACCACGCCGTCCAGCAGCTTGGACACTGCAACCGCATCGGAAACCACATTGACGGGGGGCAAGTCCATGATGATATAATCGTAATCCTGTTTCAGCTCCTCCATCACCTGCATCATACGGTTAGAACCCAACAGCTCCGAGGGGTTGGGAGGAATGTCGCCACTTGGGATTACATCCAGCTTCGGCGCCAGATCGCTGTGCTGGATCAACTCCTTGTAATCACTGCGGGCAACCAGCAGATTGGTCAGTCCCGGCACACGTGCCAAACCCAGCTTGCTGGGAATGGTGGGCTTGCGCAGGTCGCCTTCCAGCAGCAGAACACGGCTGCCGGACTCCGCCAGCGCATAGGCCACATTACATGCAGTAGAGGATTTACCCTCGTGCTGAATAGCACTGGTAACACCGATCACCTTGCCCACACCTTCATCGGAGAAGGAGAATGTGATATTGGTACGCAGAAGTTTGTATGCCTCCGTGGCTGCAAAATGCAGATTGGAGCCAAACATGGTGCGTGCATTCCACACATCGGCGGAATGTAATGACTTTTTATGGAACAAACCCATTACTTCGCACCTCCCGCTTTCTGTTGAGGCTTTGCCTGCGGCGCTTTCTTTTCCTGCAGCTCGTAGTTACCCTTGTACTTGGAATACTTATTTTTAGATTCCTCTGTACTGGGAATCACTGCCAGCAGCGGAACTTCACTGTAGACACGGATCAGATACTCTTCGGAATTGATCTTGGTGTCCAGAATGTCCATCAGCACCAGCAGCATAATGCACAATACACTTCCGGTCAGGAAGCCAATCATAGCATAGCTTTTGTAGTTGGGAGAAACTGCATTGGAGTTTTCCACCGCATAGTCCACCACGCGAACAGAACTGCCGTCCACCACAGATGCGATCTTATCGGGAAGCACCTCTGCAATTGCATTTGCGATAGTGGCTGCGTGCTTATAATCCGGACACTTTACTACCACTTCAAACACTTCTGTGCTGTTGACGGTAGAAGCCTTGATCATATTCTTCAGCTGATCGTAACTATATCCAAGCTTTGTCTTTCTGGCGACTTCATCCAACACGCTGCGGCTTTCCAAAATAACCATGTAGGTATATGCCAATTCCTGCGCCGCCGTAATCTGGGAGGAGGAAAAGCCTGCATTGGTATCATTGAGTTGGTTATTAACATAGATTTTTGCGCTGGCCTCGTAGGTGGGGGTCACAAACATAGAGGCATAGCCCAGCGCCAAACCACCCAGCACCACGCCAACCAACAGGATCACCCACAGCCGCCGCCAAATAATTAGTAACAACCGCTTAATATCAATATCAATTACATCGCGTCTCTCTGTTTCGTTCATAGTATCACCCTTGGTATCACTTAAATTATGCTTATATGTCATTACACCTTAAGCATTTTCTACTCACGGCACAAAATGCCGGAGTATTCGTAAATGTTGGTCTTGGAAATACACCCAATGCAAAATATGGCGTAACCTTATTGCTCTAAGCAGCCAATTTGCGTCAAATAGTCACAAAAGGCTTTTGCATCTGCACGAGCAGTCTCCAATTTCGTGTCGTATTCTTCTGTTATCGCTGCTGCCAACGTCTCTAAATCAGCGCCAGCCTCCAGCTTTCTCCATAAAGTTACACCGGTCTCGTTTAGGGTAAGCATACCGTCAAAGCTTAATATCCCCTGGTCGACCGGCATGACCACCCATGTATCCGCTACCCTTCGTAACAGAAAGCCCTCTTTAATTTTCATATTTCTAACACTCCAGATCTGTCACTGTCGTTTTTGATCAAGGTATCACCGGACGCCCTGTTCCACCTGTTGCCGTTCCTTCTAAATGGGAGGCCTCCTCGGTCGTTACAGGTGTTTCCACCACAGGCTGATCGCTGGGTGTTGTTTCCGTGCTACCTGTATTGCCAACAGAGCCCGTGTCACCAGTAGAGCCGGTGTTGCTCTGTGTCGGCACCGTCGCCGATTGTGTTCCCGTATTTCCTACACCGGAGTTTTTGGCTTCTGTAGGTTGTGTGATCTGCCCCTCGTTTTCACTTTCCGTTGCATTCTCATTTGCGGCTGATTCATTATACGCCTGCACCGCAGCGTTAAACCATTGCATATACAGCTCCGGTGAGGGGAATGTTTCGTAATACGCCTGCTGTAATGCCGGAGACAGCTCCTTATACTCCTCATAGGTCATTAAGGTGGGGTACGATACCCCAAGGGTCTCCGCTGTGGTAGTCTGCTGGGTCTGGGGCGCATCGCTATCCGTTTCAGCACCGCAGCCGATCATCAACCCCGCTACCGACAAGGTCAGCGCAGCGATCAATGTAACGCCGATAATAAGTTTTTTATTCATAACAGGATTTTCCTCTGTGCAATTTAATATTTTTTGTATATACCATGTGATTTCGATCGGAGTTGATTATTTCAACTCCGCTCGATATGACATGGTGTCGGTCGCAAGAAATACAGGGGCGAGGGATCGCCCCTGTATCCTTGGAACGAATAATTATTTACAAGCCAGCTTCATCAGCTGCACGGGACATTGTCTCGCTGCTGAGTTTGGCCGCATCGACAGTCGGTGTACATTCTAACAGAAACACCGGAATCCTTGTAAACAAGTTGTCCAGATTCTGTAATAATGCTTCTGCTTTTTCTTTCTTTAGATTTTGATTGAATGTTTGATCCATCAAAAGAGAAAGCCCCTCAAATGTATTCAGCCGTCTGATTCGATTTTCAGTGGCTTGCTTTAAGAAGCATATACCTGCCAGCGGAACTTTTTTGTTAACATTAATCCCGTCCTTGCCGCACCACGGTGTGCCATAGGCATACCATTTTCCGTCTACAAAACGCAGTGCCGGTTTGTCGTCATTAAATATAACTGTATTGTTGTCCCCATAGAGCTTTTGCCATTGACGAGTGTGGGTAGATTTTCCTGTTCCGCAGGATGCAGAAAACAGGTAGGCTCTTCCCTGCCACTCAACAGCAGAAGCGTGGAGCATCAAACCGTTCCGCAATATGATTCGCTCATAGAAATGTAATCCCGATTCCAAATAACACATGTGTTCATAAGAAAGATCGGACCAACACTCCACTTGGTATTCTTCTTCTTTAATCGTAATTACCTCGGAATCTGGTACCTGATCCCAAAGGTAGTCCTGACAACGGGGGGCCATGCCCCCCGCTTCAGGAACATTGACATATAGATCTGCAATTTTACAGAACATTTGTCACTTATTGCCCAGGAGGGGTGGGACGGCCAGAACCACCGGAAATCTTGCCATCAACACTATCTGCGGCAATGACATCCTGAGAAGTCAGACGAATCTCCTCTGCAGAAGGAGCAACATACTTCTTCACGGCAATCAGTCTCCTTTCGTTTTTTTATGAAAAGGTTTCCAACTTTAATTAGTCGGCTACCTCAACAACATAGTTACCTACCTGATAGGTGTAAACTACATCGACATCGAAGTCAGTCAGAGCAGTTGCACCCTTGATAGTAAACTTAGCGTATCTGTCAGCATCGGGGTTGTTGTAGTAGACAGACTTAGAGGTATTGCTGAGGACGAAGTCCTGTACTGCAGTGTCGCCTGCGCCGGTAATCCAGGATGCTCTTACGATAACATCCAGCTTGCCGTCGTTCTGCTTCATTACATTGCAGAAGT
>JAZRQK010000015.1:0-25315 GCA_045649665.1 Faecousia sp.
TGAACTGCCCCAATTTGTGCGGACAGCACAAAAAAGCACCTATGTAGGAAATATTAGTTTCAAGCGGAGTGGCGCAGCGTCAGCGGCGCCACTCCAGTTTTATTCTGGATACGCTCGTAGTTATAGAAGTGAATATATTTATCAATCAGATCGTTTGCTTCCTTGAATGTCTTTGGCTTGTGCCGGTAGATACACTCTGTTTTCAGAATAGAGAAAAAGTTTTCTGCCATTGCATTGTCATAAGGATTTCCTTTCCTTGACATTGACGGCGTTATCCCGTAAGATTGAGTTAGCTTAAAATATGCTGTGGATGTATATTGAAAGCCTTGGTCGCTGTGGAGCTGCAACTCCGCAGCGACGCTCTTTTTCTCCTTCTTCATTGCCAGCCGAATTGTATCCAAGACGAGATTCACCGTTTGTTGTGTGGCTGTCTTGTATGCCACAATGCTGTTATCATACAGATCTCGGATCATAGACAGATATAGCACACCTTCTTTGGTTTGAATGTAGGAAATATCTGTGACCCATTTACTGTTAGGTCTGTCAGACCGGAACTGCCGTTTAAGCAGATTCTCATACCTATGTACCTGCTGACCGAGGTTTACCCATCTCCTGCGACGACGAATTTCTGACAACAGACCATACTTTTTCATAACTCTGAGTACCGTTTTCGGGTTTCTATCAATCTTTCTGTCTCTCAGCCACTTCCAAACCCGTCTGTAGCCGTAAGTCTTGTCGCTCATATCCTGACATTCTTTGATCTTTTCAGCTAGATCTGCATCGCGCTCAGGCTGTCCAAACCGCTTCACAAAATCATAGTAACCACTTCTGGATACCCCAAAGAACTTACACATAACGGACACTGGGTACTCGTTCCGATGACGGTAGATAACTGCATATTTGATTTTAGGTCTCACTTCCTTTCCACGGACTGCAGAAAATCCCGCAACAACTCTACCTCCATCTTTAATCGCTTGTTCTCATATTTGTATTCCTGCAATGTCTTTGCTGGCTTGCGACCTCGCTGCTTTGGTATGGAAGGCTCTTTTAGCCAGCTTTGGATTGCGTATCTGCTTATCCCGTACTCCCGACTTAACGCACACTGGCTGTCTCCTGCGTGGATCCTCATAACAACTTCTTCTCGTATCCCTATAGGATACTTTTTCATGCCTTTCTTACCAGACATAATAACACCCCCTGATGTAGTTATTATCCTACATCAGGGGGCTTTTTGTCTATTGTCCGTTTTTACTGGTTCTGTTCAAATTAGTGCCGCATTTTTGTCATTTCTTAAAGGGTTTTTCTTCATACCATGCAGGCTTGCGATATTCATCCCACTCAACGATTGCTGAATTAAATGTGAAGTAAGCCAAAAACCAAGGCTCATCACCGCAACCTTCAAGGTAGTAGTTACCATCTTGGCCAAAAGCAAAAACCGTTGTTCCTGCATGAAGCTCTGCGAGGAACTTATTATGGGCAACAGCACCCTCAAAAACAACTTGGGGTTCATCTGTGTGTAGTTCGCCATTTTTGTTTCGTTTCCACGTTCTTCCGGGTTCGTAGGAGATTACTTGAAATTTATCAAAAGTGATCTTTGCAGATGTAATCTCCTTATCTATTAGGTGTGGATTTTGTTCGGTGGATTTATGAATATTCAAATAATGCGCGGTTACGATTAGTTGACTGTTTTCAAAGCTTTTAAAACTAAAATGTGCATCGTGAAATTCAAAATCTGTCAAAATATTTGAAGATTGATATTGCATATTCTTCGCCCCATTTTCTTTCATTATACCATAACGTAGATTTGATGTAAATTCCTATATTCGAGTTGTTTTGCCTTATTTCAAAAGACTTTTCGTCAATTCGATAAAAAATAATGGGTTCTAAGTTGACACAAGCAGAAGGTTTCATTCTCGGCGTTGGCGTAAAAATATTTACAATAAGCGACTTTTACAGGCCTCTGTTCTTTAAATCATTTACCAGTCCTACATAGAATTCCCGGACATCGAAACCAGGAATGTTTTCCCGATTCAAGTCGATCATATCGCTGTGGGAAATGCCCCGCTTGCCGGTGCTTTTTAAAAGTGTGTAGGCTTGCCCCCATGCAAAGGAATCCTCGCTGACAAGACCGTCGTTTTCTCCGCTGAAATGCTTCACGAGGTGATAGGAAAAATTCATGGGGAATTTACCGCCGCTGGATCTTGTAAGTACAGAACCCACACTTTTACAGAAGATCCCTTCCGGCGTGGGCATTTCCTGATCCAATTCCTTGCAGCGCGCATCGGTCAGATCGTGAACCGCCGCAAGGAAATCCGCATCCTTTTCTCCCAGCTTTTTCAGAGCGGAATTGTAGGTCTGGGCGACCCGGTCTTGGGTATCGGCAGATATCTTTGTCAGCAGGTAGTCGGCAAATAAGCAACCCTTGTGGGGTGTGTTCACGGTGGTTAGGGAGGCAATACAGTCCCCGATGCCAAGCTTGGCAATGGCATAACGGCAATCCAGACCGCCTTTGGAATGGGCGATGATGTTCACTTTCTCCGCGCCGGTTTTGGCCAATATTTGCAAGATGCGTTCTTTCAGCGCGGCGGCGCTGTCAGCAACCGATGCGGCAGAGGGGTGATTTCCGTAAAAGATCGTTGCGCCGTTGGTTTCCAACTCCCGGGGGATCCTGCCCCAATAGTTGAAAAACTTTGTGTCCCGGAAAAACACGCCGTGGACCATCAGAATGGGATACTTTGTGGCGCAGACCTTTTGGTTTTTCCGTTGCTTGTTGTATCGGTCTTTGCCTATTTCAAACATGCATTCGGCGGTGGTGGTTTTGATGATAAAGAACAGAACCACCACATTGACAATTGGGATCAGACCGCAGAGAACGCCAATGAGCCGCAGCCGGAATCCCAATTGCGCGGAGGTGAGATATACGCAAAGCATGCCCACCCAGAACACAATAAACAGAACTCCCACGCATAGCGCCAGACTCCAAACCAATGTCATATGGTCATCCGGCAGGGACTGTACGGCAAGGAGAATCTGACAGAGGATGCTGAACACCAGCGCAACGCAAAAAGCGTATAATAAAATCGTGCCGTGGAGGCAGATCTTGCTTCTTTTGGTTTTTACCACAAAAGCGCCTGCGAACATATTCACAAGCAGAAAGATGGGAATGATCGCAAAAAGACTTTTGGGATATGCCCGGATGAAAACAAAGCTATTGGCAATGAAACTGATGATAAGGGAATGGAGCGCAGCGGAAATAACAAATTTTGCCTTCATTGTAATCACCTCCTTTTTTAGTGTATCATAATGTCGACTAAATGTAAACGTTTTTTCTATATTGGTCATTATTGATTACAAGTAGAGAATTCTTTCTGTGTGTTATTTGCAGGATCATGGGTCACAACTTGACGGCGAATATGGGATATGCTATATTTGCAATACTGAAATATGTTGTGAGAGGGTGCTGTATGGGTCATTGGACGGAATTAAAACCCCATATTCGGCAGGTATGGAAGCTGAGCCTTCCTGCGATTTTAACGCAGATCACCACCATTGTGATGCAGTATATCGACGCGGCGATGGTGGGGGCGTTGGGCGCTGATGCCTCTGCTGCCATTGGCCTGGTTGCGTCCAGCACCTGGCTTTTTCATGGCGTGACCTATGCGGTGTCCGCCGGATTTTCCGTGCAGGTGGCGCACCATATCGGCGCGGAACAGGATGCAAAGGCAAGAAATGTGGTGCGCCACGGACTTGTTTCCGCGCTGGCGGTGTCCGGCGCTCTGTGCTTGCTGGGCGCGCTGATTAGTAAGCGGCTTCCGGTGTGGCTGGGCGGCGATGCGTCCATACAACAGGATGCGGCTGCGTACTTTTTGGTATTTGCGCTGATGCTGCCATTTTTCCAGTTGAACAACCTGTGTGCTTCCTTTTTGCAATGCTGCGGCGATATGGTTACCCCCAGCGTTTTGAATGCTGTCATGTGCCTGTTGGACGTGATTTTTAATGCCATTTTTATCCCAAAGTACGGGGTTTTGGGCGCCGGAATCGGTACGGGCCTTGCCTGCGCGGTGATCGGCTTGGTGATGGTGTGGCGCTGCTGCGTATCCAATAGAAGGCTGGCTTTGCCCCGACGGGAAAGGGGATATTTCCAAGGGGATATTGTAAAAATGGCATTCCGGATCGGTGTGCCGGTTGCGGTGCAGGAGATCGCCATGAGCGGCGCTATGGTGGTATCCACTGCCATCATCGCCCCTTTGGGCTCGGTTGCCGTTGCCGCCAATTCCTTTGCGATAACGGCGGAAAGCCTGTGCTATATGCCGGGGTACGGCGTGGGTTCTGCGGCAACAACCTTGGTGGGAAGAAGCGTGGGCGCAGGTGAAATGATGCTGGCAAAACGGTACGGCAATATCTGTACGGCAATGGGCGGAATTCTTATGGGTGGTACGGGACTGCTCATGGCGGTGATTTGCCCGGCGGTATTTCTGATTCTGACCCCGGATCAGGAGGTCAGAACCTTGGCGGCGCAGGTATTGCGCATCGGACTTGTGGCAGAACCGTTGTTCGGTGTTTCGATTGTGGCGGCAGGCGCCCTTCGGGGAACGGGGGATACCTTTGTTCCCAGTATGATGAATTTGGGCAGTGTTTGGATCGTGCGGATCGGACTGGCGTTGATACTGGTCAAGGCATGGGGGTTGCACGGCATGTGGATCGCAATGGCGGCAGAACTGTGTGTCCGGGGACTTTTGATGCTGTACCGCCAGAAAACATCCCATTTTTATCATGGCGTTAATATAAAAAAGCGGCACGATTAAGTGCCGCTTTTTTGCCGAAAAATATGGATTGTTTCATTTGACAGAAATTTGTCGAAGGGGTATAATGAGCATATCCATTTTACTTAGAAATCGAGATGAGCAATATGGGCAAAATTAAAAATGCTATTCAAATCATGGGATTGCCTGTGGTGTTTATATTGTTTTTTCCGCTGATGTTCGTATATTATGAAATTTTATTTCGCGCCTTTACTGTGGGCGGAGTGTTCCGGCTCAGTACGTTGTTTCTGGCGCTGTTCTCCGCTGCTTACGGGTGCGTATTATATTTGCTGGTTACCTTGTTTCGCAACAGGACTGTTACCACCGTGTTAACGGCGGTTTGGACCGTTGTACCGGCGGTGCTTTATTTGGTGGAGTATTTCGTGTACCGCCAATTTAAGGTGTTTTATGATGTAAATACCGTTACCAGCGGCGCTTCCGATGCCATGGGCGGGTTTCTGGATGTGGCCCTTTCTCTGGTGTTCAGCTGGGATGGGTTATTCAAGATTTTGTTATATGTCTTGCCTTTGGTCTTGTTTTTTGTATTTCGGAAACATCTCACCCTTGCCGCGGATCGCAAATGCAGAATCGCTACCGGGGCAAGCGCTGCGGCGTGTTACGGGTTATGTATGGCGCTGATTCTTACCAGCGGCATTTACGGTCCTGTGTTTTCAACGCAGTATAATTTTTCCTCAGCGACAGAGCATTTCGGCTTGCTCACCGGGGTGGGTCTGGATATGAAGAAAGTTATTGCGGGCAGCGGGTCTTACGATTTTGAGATGCTCCCCACTGACACCACCGACAATGAAACCCAAACCGAAACCCAAACGGAAGGGGTGGAAGAAAAGGAATACGGCTTGCACCAATTGGATCTGGACCTGCAAGGGGGCAACGGCAGTATTGCCAAATTAAATCAGTACGTTTCTTCTTTGCCCCCTGCCAAGGAGAACCAATACACAGGCTTGTTTGCGGGAAAAAACCTCATATTCATCACCGCCGAAGCCTTCACTGCGGAGGTGATCGACCCGGAACTGACCCCTACATTGTACCGCCTGGCAACCAAAGGCATCCAGTTTACCGATTATTACCAGCCCAATGTGGCGGGAACCACCGGTGGAGAGTATCAGAATATATTTGGCTTGCTTCCGTCCCACGGGGGTTCGTCCTTTAAGGAAACGGCAGATCACTACAACTACATGACCATCGCCAGTCAGTTAGACCGCTTGGGATATTACGGCAAGGCGTTTCATAACAATTCCTATACCTATTATTCCCGGCATCTGACCCATGTGAATCTGGGCTATTCCGATGGCTTTATGGGCTACGGTAACGGCATGGAAAACTACGTAAAAAACACATGGCCGCAAAGCGATGCGGATATGATTGCAGGCACGCTACCCACGTATATCGATAAACAGCCCTTTAATGCATATTATATGTCCGTCAGCGGGCATAGCAATTACACCCGTCTTGCCAACAGTATGACGGCAAAACATTGGAAACGGGTGGAGCATCTTCCTTATTCCGATGCGGTCAAGAGTTACTTGGCGGCGAATCTGGATTTGGAGGATGCGCTGACGCAAACGGTTGCCATGTTGGAGGCCAAGGGTATTGCCGATGATACGGTCATCTGCATTTCTACGGATCATTTTCCTTATGGCTTGGATGAAAACGGAAAATTGGGAGAAATGCCCAATCTGTCTGAACTGTTTGGGTATCCCGTTACCACCGGTATGCAGCGGGACCATTCCCGTCTGATCCTTTGGAGCGGTTGCTTGGAAACAATGGAGCCCATTGTGGTGGATTCTCCTACATTCAGTCTGGACATCCTGCCAACCCTCTCCAATCTGTTCGGCACCCAATACGATTCCCGCCTGTTTGTGGGCAGAGATGTATTGTCTGAAACACCCGCATTGGTGTTTAATGCTTCTTATGATTGGAAGACCGATTACGGCACGTATTATGCCGGGGAGGGAAAGTTTGTTCCCAAGGAAGGGGTCACCGTACCGGAGGGGCATGTGGAACAGATGAAAGCCCAGGTGCGCAATAAGATCCAGTACGGCAGTTTGGTACTGGAAACCGACTATTTCCGATATCTGTTTGCAGAATGATCCTGTAAAAAGGCTTGACTGACAATTTTTTTGTCATATAATGAAATTATCCGTTGTTTTATGGAGGTGTAGGATTGTGGAATTATTGCAGCTGAAATATTTTAAGACCGTGGCAGAATTGGGGAAAATCTCTGTGGCGGCGGAGGCGTTGTACATTTCTGCGCCTGCATTGAGCACTTCTATTTCCCGTCTGGAAAAGGAATTGGGCGTGCAGTTGTTTGACCGGTTTGCCAAGCGGATCCAGCTCAATCCCCAGGGGGAGATATTCCTGCGGTATGTGAATCAGATGTTCGATGCGCTGGAATGCGGAAAAAAAGAGCTTTTGCAGCATGCGATCCAGCAGAAAAAGCATATCTGGATCGCCACCACTACTTCCAATTTATGGATGGATCTTATTACAGAGTTCTCCCAGGCCTGTCCGCAGTACACCCTGTCTTGTACCAATTTGAATCTGGATAAGCTGTCTTTGGGATTCCTTTCTGCCCAATATGCCTTCGTATTGGCTGCGGAGGAGGATATTCCCGCTTCTTCTGCCGATGAACTTAACAGTATTTTGCTGTTTGAGGATCGTCCGGCGGTTATGGTTCATCCGGATCATCCTTTTGCTGCGAAATCTTCCGTGGATATTCAGGAGTTGGCCCGGCAAACCCTGTTTTTGCCCATGCAGGGCACTGCCCAGTATGAACGGTTCGTTAAGCTTTTTGATTCCAACGGCGTAGCGTTTCCCAATGCTACTTCCTGTTCTTACCAGTTCTATCGGAATCTGGTGGAGGAGCAGATGGGTATTGCGTTCAGCACGGAACGTACCGGTAGGCTCGATCGGTCCAATATCCGTTATATTCCCATTGATAACATTTGTCCCCCTTGGAAGATGAAGCTTTATTGGCACAATCGGCCCTTGACCGAAGACGAAACGGCCTTCCAAAATTTTGCTAAGGAATTTTATTGTATTTAATAAGTTCCCTTGTGTAATATCAGCGGCACCCAATTTCGGGTGCCGTTTTTTGCTTTTTTAGAAATATGCATAAAGTTTGGTGAAAGTATCCCCGACTATTATGTAATTGCCTTGGAAGTAGGTGTTGATATAAAATAATAACAGAAAAAGTATGCATTTTCGCAGAAAGGTGTGTTGTTAATGGAAATCAAGCAGGCCGCGATCGTGGGAACACTGGAATCCAGTGATATCCAGATCAGTATTATGCCCAATCCCGGCAAGGGTCTGGAAATCCAACTGCAAAGTGTTGTGAAGGCGCAGTTTGGCGATGCCATTCTTGCCACTATGAAGGACGTGCTGGAATCCTTTGGTATTGCGGATGCCATTGTAGATGCAGCAGACAGAGGCGCTTTGGATTGGGTCGTACGCGCCCGTATGCAGGCAGCTTGTTGCCGGGCAACCGGAACGGCCTTTGACTGGAAAGGGGAGGATCAGTAATGCAGACTGCTAAATTGAAGAGAACTTCCCTTTATGCCAGCGGCGCCAACCCTGTCAATATGATCCAGGCGGCGTTTTACAATGAGGACTGCCTGGTTTATGACTTGGAGGACTCTGTTCCCGCATCGGAAAAGGATACCGCCCGTTTGCTGGTGTACAATACCGTACGTTACCACCGACCTGCGGATAAATACGTAATTATCCGCGTTAACGGCATTTATTCCGAGTATATTGATGAAGATTTGGAAGCTGCCGTGCGCGCCCGTCCCGATGCCATTCGTATTCCCAAAGTGGAGTATCGGGAAGAGGCTGTCCGTATCTGCCAGCGAATCGCGGAAATTGAGGCGGCTGCCGGAATCGAGGCAGGCAAGATTGAGGTCTGGTGCAATATTGAATCCTATCTGGGATTGATCAATGCTTATGAGATCGCTACCGCAGATCCCCGAATCGTAGCGCTGGCTTTGGGCGCAGAGGATTATACTGCCAGCATGAAATCCCATCGCACGAAGGCGGGTATGGAGATCTTTTACGCCCGCAATGCCCTGCTGACGGCTTGCCGCCATGCCGGTGTGGAAGCTATTGACGCGGTGTTCTCCGATATTAACGATGTGGAAGGCTTGAAGGAAGATACTGCCCTGACCCGCAATCTGGGCTTTGACGGTAAAACCTGTGTACATCCCCGGCAGATCGACGTGGTCAATTCCTTCTTTACCCCCAGCGCAAAAGAGATCAAATATGCTCTGCGGGTGCTGGAAGCGGTGGAACAGGGCAAATTGCAGAAAAAGGGCGCCGTCACGCTGGACGGCAGCATGATCGACAAGCCTATGGAGCTGCGCGCCCGTACCACCTTGGCGCAGGCGGAAGCTGCCGGAATTAAGATCGGAGGGGAGCAACTATGATCAATGCAGTTGGACGGGAATTGCCGGAAAAGATCGGCAGTTACATAGTAAAACCTTATGCCGGTCCCCAGGATGCTATTGAAGCGGAGCAGCCGGTCTGTTCCCGCAGAAAACCCAGCAAACGCGCTGCCGCCGGCACAAAACTGATGCCGGATTTGAAAGCGGCGATTCTGGCGTGCGGATTGAAGGACGGCATGACCATCTCCTTCCATCACAGCTTCCGGGAGGGCGATAAGATCATCGGACAGGTCCTGTCTGCCATTAAAGAACTGGGCATTCGCGACTTGTGCTTCGCTCCCAGCGCTGTGGTGAATATTAAAAATCCCTCCATTGTGGATTTTGTAAAGGACGGTACTATCAACCGTATCCAGGCCAGCGGTATTCGCGGTGAGCTGGGCGATGCGGTGGTGGACGGCTTGGAACTGTCTGAGCCGGTAATTCTGCGACCCCATGGCGCTCGCCCCCATGCCATTGAGACCGGCGCGCTGTCCATTGATGTGGCATTTATCGGCGCTTCCGCGGCGGACGATTTCGGTAACTGCACCGGACAGGTAGGCCCCAATGCCTGCGGTTCTCTGGGCTATTCCTTTATTGATGCGGTCAACGCCCAGAATGTGGTGGTGGTCACGGACAATCTGGTTCCTTACCCCTGCGTCCCCATCTCCATTTCTCAGATGTACGTGGATTATGTGGTAAAGGTGGAGCAGATCGGTGATTCCGCAAAGATCGGCGCCGGCGCTGCCCGTATGACCAAGAATCCCCGGGACCTGTTGATCGCCCAGCGGGCAGCGGATGTAATGGCAGCCAGCCGCCTGTTTAAGGATGGATATTCTTTCCAGACCGGCGCCGGCGCTATCAGCATTGCCTGTACCAATTTCCTTGCTGAGCACACGGAAAAAGCGGGGATTCAGGCAAGCTATGCTTTGGGTGGCATGACGGCCAATATCGTGGACATGCATAAAAAAGGACTTGTTCGCACTTTGCTATGCTCCCAGTCCTTTGATGCTGTTGCGGCCCGGGCAATTGTGGACGAACCCAATATTGTGGAGATCGACAACTCCATGTATGCCAATATGTTCAATAAGAGCTGCGCGCTGGACAAATTGAACTTTGGCGTTCTGGGTGCGTTGGAGATCGACGTGGACTTTAACATCAATATCCTCACCGGTTCCAGCGGCGAAATGATGTCCGGTCTGGGCGGCGGTCCCGATGTGGCAGACGGCGCAGATATTTCTATCGTGACGCTCCCCATCGTTCGGGGTCGTATTCCCTCTGTGGTAAATAAAGTGTTTACCTGCTGCACCCCCGGTTCTTCCGTGGCGGTGGTGGTGACGGAGGCGGGCATCGCCTTGAACCCCAAACATAAAAACTACGATATGCTGCGAGAAGACCTGGAAAAGGCGGGCATCAAAACCGTTACCATTGAGCAGCTGCTGCAAACCGCTTATTCTCTCACCGGCGTTCCCAAACCCATCGAAACCACCGATAAGATCACCTGCATTGTAGAGTACCGGGACGGTACAGTGATCGACGTGATCCGCCAGATCAAGCGGGACTAATTACATTGTTTTCAAAAAAATTTTTATAAAAACATTAGGAGGCATTATTATGAACACTATGGAAGAAACAAGAAAATTTCTGGAATCTATCGGCCAGCCCGGCGGCGACCTGTATCAGCTGCCTGACTCCGAAAAGCGCTTTGATGACGGCTGCCAGTACCGTTTTGAGGTTCCCGGCATTCAGAGCCCCGGCGTTATGAAGGCACTGCTGGAAGAAATCGACCGGCTGGGCTTCTACATTCACCGTGTCACCCAGACCAAGGGTATCTGGACTCTGTCCGACAGCGACATCACCGCTATGGTGGAGCTGGCTAAGCAGTACCAGGTAGAACTGGTTCTGGCCATCGGCCCCCGCGCCACTACCGATACCAGCGCCTCTGTCAAGAGCCCCGAGGGTGTCCGTATGGGTTACCGTCTCCGCGGTCAGGATCAGATCGTTCGCGCCATTGAGGATGTGCGCCGCGCTGCCCGTCTGGGCGCCCGTACCTTCCTGGTTTATGACGAAGGTTGCCTGTGGGCGCTGAATAAGGCCCGTGAAGCAGGTCTGCTGCCCGCAGATTGCAAGTTTAAGATGTCTGCCCATGCCGGTCACGGCAACCCCTGCTCTGCAAAGCTGTTGCAGGATATCGGCGCTGACTCCTTCAACATTGTCCGCGACTACCAGTTGCAGCATCTGGCAGCAGTACGTTCCGCTATTGATATTCCCATCGACTGCCATACTGAGAACCCCGCTTCCTCCGGTGGCTTCATCCGTCACTACGAGGTTCCCGAAATGATCCGCGTGGCATCTCCCATCTACTTGAAGACCGGTGGCTCTGTTGCCCAGACCCACAGCTGGGACTCCACCGAGGCAGATGCCAAGAAGCGCGCTAAGCAGGTATTGCTTGTCAAGCGCGTCATTGACGCTTACTATCCCGAAGCTACTTACTCTCCCAAGGGCTCTTTGAACCATTGATCTGACGGAACAGTCAACAGAAAGGGATACTTACATGGAGATCAAGACAATAACAGCGCCTTTCACGGATGACGTGCTCAGCCAGTTGAAGGTGGGAGACATTGTGAATGTTTCCGGTACGATCTATGCCGGTCGCGATGCAGTGCTGCCGAAGATCGTGGAGATGATCGATGCAGGTACGCTGGAAGACAATGATATTCACTTGCAGGGCGGTGTGATTTTCCACACCGCAGTGAGCCCTGCGGGCGTAGGCCCTACATCCAGCAATAAGCTGGAAATCGAGGGCACAATGCCCCAGCTCACTGCCGCCGGTATCCGGATGCATCTGGGTAAGGGTGCTTTGAAACCGGAGACGGTGGAGATGTTCAAGCAGTACAATGCCGTGTATGCCGTCATTGCTCCGGTCACGGCGCTGCTGAACAGCAAGGTTACAGCCAAGCGTTGCGTGGCGCATCCGGAGTTGGGCATGGAGGCGTTCTATGAATTGCAGGTGGAGGGCTTCCCCTGCATCATCGCCGCCGCTCACGGCGAGAGTATGTTTTAAGGAGGGAAATAACCATGTCTTTTGATTACAATGCAGTGGTCGCGAAGGTGGCCGATACTTTGGTCAGAGCCGGTTCTACCTTCCGTGAGGATAAAAAAGATGCCTATCGCCGCGCCATTGCTTCCGAGGAGCTGGAACGGGCGAAATGGAATCTGGAAACCATTCTGGAAAACGCGGAGGTTGCCCAGTGCAACCGCAGTCCTCTGTGTGATGATACCGGTATTCCCCATGTGTTTATTGAAATCGGTCCCAACCGTACCCTCAGTGGCAGCATGATGTCTGCCATTGAGGAGGGTGTACGGGAAGGTCTGCGTCAGCTTCCCGGCCGTCCCATGGCCATCATGGGCGACGATCAAGCGCGGATCGACATGTCCGGCGGCATCAGCCCCGATTCCGATGCTTTGGCGCCTGCGCCTTTCCTGATTAAGGAAGTGGAGGAGGATGTGCTCCGTGTTCATGTGCTGATGCTGGGTGGCGGTCCTGCAATCCGTGGCATCACCCACCGGATCTTCCACAAGCACAGTATGCAGGTGGTGCTGGATGAGATCGTCACCCGCACCAAGGATGCTACCAAGCTGTTGGGTTGTACCCCCTGCGCCGTTGCCATCGGTGTGGGCCGTTCTCAGTATGAAGCCACTGCCCTGATGATGGAGGCAATGGTCTACGGCGATTTCAACAAGCAGAATGATATGGAACGTTATATTACTGATAAGGTCAATGAGACCGATGTAGGTCCTTTGGGTCTGAACGGTAAGACTACTGTCCTTGCTACTTTTATGAAGGTAGGTCCCCAGCGGGCAAGCGGTGTCCGTGTGGTGGCGATGCGTCCCGGTTGTTGCTTTGAGCCTCGTATCGCCAGTGTAGAACTGTAATTTGTTAGGAGAACAGGACAATGAGTAATGAATTTAAGCCTATGAAGTTCGGTTGCGGCAGATATGTGCAGGCACCCGGCGCCATTGAGATCGTGGGCAGAGAGGCTGCTATGCTCAATAGCCGCAAGGCATTGATCGTTGGCGGCAAGCAGGCGCTGGATTCCGTAGGCGCTAAAATGGAAGCCAGCCTGAAAGAAGCCGGTGTGGAGCCCTATTTCTATACCATGACTTCTGACTGCACCTATGAGACTCTGGACTATTTGCAGAACACCCTGATCCCCCAGCAGAAGGTGGATCTGGTGATTGGCTCCGGCGGCGGTAAGGTAGTGGATATGGCAAAGGCATCCGGTAAGTGCAGCGGCCTGCCGGTCATGAACGTGCCCACCTCTGTGGCTACCTTCAACTGCTGGTCTGCCATGAGCGTTATGTACACCCCCGACCATAAGCCCATCGACCGGATCTGGCATTCCACTGAGATCAATGCGGTGGTCATTGATACCCAGGTCATTGCTGATGCGCCGGTGAAGCTGTTTGCTTCCGGCATGGCAGATGCTTTTGCCAAGTACATTGAGACCGGCCTTATGGACGAATCCTACACCGTTAACAATACCCCCGCCGGTATGTACACCTCCAAGGTGATGGCAGGTACTACCAATGAGATCATTCTCAACCGGGGCGAAAAGGCATACCGGGATTGTATTGCCCATCAGGTCACCGAGGATCTGGATGCCTGTGTCTTTGCCAATGTTGCCACTACCGCTATTGCCGCGGCAGTTAATTACAGCAACCACTCCCTGATCCACAGCGGTAACGGCAAGGGCGCTACCTTTGCCCACGCTTTGTACTACGCCTGCAAGGCGAAGTACACAGAGGAAACCAGCCAATGGCTTCACGGTGAGATCGTGGGTCTGGGCTGCCAGGCTTCTATGTACGCTTACGAGCGTGGTGAGTATGAGACCAAGAACTTTGCCCGTTTCATGAAAGCCATCGGTCAGCCCATGTCCTTGAAGGATCTGGGCCTGGATACCAGCGACAAGGGTCTGAAAGAACTGGTGGATTGCATGATGGTAGTCTGGGGCAAGCGTCCCGAGTCTCATTGGCCCATCATTTATGATGCATTGCAGAGAATTAAGGAATAATCCTGCTCTGCAAATCCCCTTAAAGGAGAACGGTGTATGAATCTGACAGATACTTTTATACACACACTTTATACTCTGAAATCCCAACCCATTCCCGCTGCGGTCGAGGAAGAAGCACGTAAGTGCTTGCTGGACGAGGTCGGCGTCATGCTTGCCGGCGCCGGGCAGTTGAAAGAGCAGCTGGGTAAGTATCTGGAACTGTTTTCCGGAGAGGACGCAACGGCGGTGGGACTGGGACGCAGGGCATCTTTACAAAATGCTGCGTTGGTCAACGGTATCAGCGGCCATGCCATGGACTACGATGACGGTCACCGCTTTTCCACCGTCCATTTGGGTTCTGCCGTGATCCCGGCGGTTTTGGCAGTAGCGGAGAAGGAAAATTTAACCATGGCCGATGTCATACGCGGCATTGTCATTGGTTATGAGGCAGCGATCCGTATGGGTAACTGTATCCAACCGTCTCACCGTTCCCGGGGTTTCCATGCCTCCGGTACTGTCGGCACCATCGGTGCGGCCATGGGTGTAGCTGCCTTGCTGGATTTTGACCGGGAGCAGTTTAAGACTGCTCTGGCGGCTGCTTGTACCAGCGCCGGCGGCATCCTGGAAATGCAGGAAAACAGCTCCACATTGAAGCCCTTTAACATTGGCCGCGCAACCCATGACGGTATTACCGCTGCATTCGTTGCCCGGTCGGGTTTTCAGGGCCCGTTGGACACATTGGAGGGTAAATTCGGTTTCATGGGTTCGGCCTGTGAGACCTATAAACCCGAAGTCCTTTCTCTGGAAACGGACAGTCGATACAATCTCTGTGGCAGTTATCATAAGCCCTATGCCTCGTGCAGACATACCCACGGCGCGGTATATGCTGCCCTTCGAGCCGTTCACGACAACCATCTGCGTTGGCAGGAGATTGCCCATATCCAAGTAGATATGTACAGTCAGGGCGTGAAGGGCCATGACCATACGGAGATCCCCAGTGTTGTGGCAGGCAAGATGTCCACACCGTTCTGTATTGCGTTGGCTCTGATTACCGGTAAGATCGGTATTAGTTCCTTTACGGAGGAAGCGCTGCGGGATTCGGATATTGTGGCGCTGACGAAGAAAGTCACCGTCCGGGCAGATGAAGAAATGACTGCTTGGGTGCCCAAGAAGCGTGCCGCCCGGGTCACGGTTACCATGGTCGGTGGGGACTCCTTTGCTGCACAGGCAGATTACGCTCTGGGAGAACCGGAACTGCCCATGTCCATAGAGGATTTCCGCGCCAAGGTGACAGAACTTGGTCTGTACGCAGGTCGGACAGAACAGCAGATCCAGTGCATCATAGATAAAGTCCTGACCTTTGACGGAAATGTGGCAGAACTTATGAAAATGCTGGCGTAATTGCCAATTATCCACCGGCGCAGACGTGCCGGTGGACATTTGAAAGGTGAGAATATGGACCAAACACTTATTCGCAATTTGATTAGCGCAGATGAAGAATATCTGCGGGATGAATCTAAAAAAGTCGGTCATGCTGAGAGCATTTCCTTCCCCGAGACCCATGAGCAGGTATGCCGGATCATGGAGCAGCTTTATGAGATCGGAACCCCTGTTACTGTGCAGGGAAGCCGTACCGGTCTGGCTGCCGCAGCTGTGCCTTTCGGCGGTCATGTGCTGAACCTGTCCAGAATGGACAAGGTGTTGGGTATGCGTCAGGAAAATGACCGTTTTTACATTACTGTGCAGCCCGGTGTGATTTTGCAGAAGCTGAATAAATCCATCGCGGCTCGTTCTTTTGATGTCAGCGCTTGGGATGAAGCGTCTCAGGAGGTATATAAGACCTTCTGTCGCACACCGGTGCAGATGTTTACACCGGATCCCACGGAAAGCACAGCATCTATTGGCGGCATGGTGGCTTGTAATGCTTCCGGCGCCCGCAGCTACCATTACGGCGCCACCCGTCGCCATATTGAGGCGCTGCGGGGTGTATTGGCAAACGGTCAGACCATTGCATTGCGCAGAGGTCAGGTTTTTGCCAACGGTTTGGAGCTGACCTTGCAGACAGAGCAGGGTAATACCATGACGGTGCAGCTGCCTTCTTATAAAATGCCCCAGTGTAAGAATGCCTCCGGTTATTATTGCTGCGAGAATATGGATGCCGTGGATCTGCTGATCGGCAGCGACGGTACGTTGGCTGTGCTGACTGAGATCGAACTGTCTTTGCTGCCCGTGCCCGCGCTGACTTGGGGTGTAACCTGTTTCTTCCCGACACAGGCGCAGGCAGTGGCATATACAAAATTTGCCAGAGAGATCTCTCAGGGCATCGTTGCCATTGAATATTTTGACCCCTGCGCGTTGGATATTCTCCGCAAACAAAAGGCGGAGAGTACTGCCTTTGCGGGACTTCCTTATCTGCCGGAAGCTTATGGCTGCGCGGTTTATACCGAGCTGCATTGCGATTCTGAGGAGCAGGCCTATGGGCTTCTGGAAAATCTGGGCGGTTATTGCGCCCAAGCAGGCGGCAATCCGGATATGACCTGGGTGGCCACCAGCGATAGTGACCGGGATATGCTCCATTTCTTCCGCCATGCAGTTCCGGAAAGCGTGAATATGCAGGTGGAGCGCAGCAAGCGCAATTATCCTGAGATCACCAAGGTGGGCGGCGACCTTGCGGTGCCGGACAGCGCATTTGAAACACTGCTGGCGCTGTATGATACCACCTTGGAAGCGGAAGGCTTGCAGCATGCCGCATGGGGTCATATCGGCGATAATCACATTCACGTAAATATCTTGCCCCGGGATATGGATGAATACAGTCGGGGTAAAGCGCTGCTGGCTCAGTGGGCAGCCGAGGTGTCCCGCATGGGCGGCGCTGTCTCTGCGGAGCATGGCGTGGGCAAGCTGAAAGCGCCCTTCCTGGAAGTGATGTACGGTGAAAAGCATATCCGTGAAATGGCTGCGCTGAAAGCTGCTTTTGATCCTAAGTGCATGCTGGGTCGCGGAAATCTGTTTGCCCCGCAGCAGGAGGTAGAGAAATGAAAATAATCGTTTGTATGAAGCAAGTACCTGCTGCCGCAACGGCCAGTATCGATCCGTTGACCAAGACCATCGTACGTACAGGCCGCAACGCGGTGACAAACCCCTTTGACCTGTACGCATTGCAGGCTGCGCTGGATATCCGCAAGGAGACCGACGGAACGGTAACTGCAATTACTATGGGTATTCCGGCAGCGGAAAAGGTGCTGCGGGATGCCATCAGCCGGGGCGCCAATGGCGGCGCGTTGTTGTCTGACCGGGCTTTTGCCGGTGCGGATACCTTGGCCACTTCCTATGCCCTTTCTTTGGGTGTTGAAAAATTGGGTGGCGCGGATCTGATCGTCTGTGGAAAAATGGCTGTGGATGGCGATACGGCCCAGATTGGACCGGAGCTGGCCCAGCATTTGGGAATTCCCCACGTTTCCGATGTGTGTGAGATTCTGGAAGCCGCAGAGGATCATTTGGTGGTTCGCCGTGTGTGGGATGATGTTGAGCAGGAATTGTACCTGCCGCTGCCTGCGCTGATCACCGTGGTCAAGGGACAGAATCTGCCGCAACTGCCTACCATTCCCGGTATGCTGCGGGGTCGTTCTGCCCAGATCCCCGTTTATACTGCCGAAGCATTGCAGGCAGATACGGAGCGCTGTGGTTTGAAGGGTTCTCCCACACAGGTGGTTCGTACATTTACGCCGCCGGTGCGGGGTCAAGCCCAGACCATTGACGGTAGCGAAGCAGAGCAAGCCGGACAACTGGCGAAGATCATTGGGGAGGTACTGCATGGAACGGATTAAAAAAGGTGCGCTGTGGGTCTTTTGCGAGGCGCAGGCAGACGAACTTTTGCCTGTTGGCTTGCAACTTTTGGGCCGTGCCAAAACATTGGCAGCGGAAAGTAGTCGGGCCCTTTATGCAGTTGTTTTAGGAAAGCTTCCCGCCAATGGCGCGCAGCTTTTGCGGGATAGCGGCGCAGATGAAGTGCTTTGCAGCGACGGTCCTGCTTTGGCTGATAAATTGGAGAAACCCTATGCTGATTGCTTGATTCAGCTGGCGCAAAAGTTTGAGCCGGATATTCTTTTGGTTGGCGCAACACCCTTTGGACGGGCATTTGCCCCCCGTGTGGCGGCAGCTTTGGGTACCGGCCTGACTGCTGACTGTACAGAGCTCAGCATTGAACCGGAAAGTGGCCTGTTGTTGCAGACCCGTCCTGCTTTTGGTGGCAATATGATGGCCACCATTCGTACGGCAACACGCCGTCCCCAGATGGCTACCGTCCGTCCCGGCGTGCTGCCTTTGCCGGAACCGATGGAAACAGCCCCCTGCACGCCTGTTATGATCCCTGCTGGCGATGATGCAGGCTTGGTTCGGTTGCTGCGGGAGATCGCTATTTCCAAGGGCGCTGATATCAGTCAGAGCAAGATTATTGTAGCCGCAGGCCGTGGCATCGGTCAGAAGAAGAATCTGAAACTGGTGCAGGCGCTGGCAGATAAGCTGGGCGGTCAGGTGGGCGCATCCCGTCCTTTGGTGGATATGGGCTTCTGCCCTTATAGCAGCCAGATCGGTCAGACCGGTTACAGCGTAGCGCCGGATCTGCTGATTTGCTGCGGCATCTCCGGCGCTGTGCAGCATTTGGCAGGCATTGGCGGCGCTAAAACAGTGATCGCTATCAACACCGATCCCAAAGCACCCATCTTCTCTGTGGCGGATTACCAGATCGTTGGCGACTGTGTCACCATTCTGGAACAGCTGTTGCAGGCATTGGAGGAAAAGTAAACGAAAAATCCTTTTGCTATTGCATTATGGACAGTGTAGAATATCGATAAAAACGTAAAAGGTGGTTTTTTATGCTTATCAGTACGAAACCGGATACAAAAGGCAAAGAGGCAGTGCTTTTTCGCAGCCGTCAGTTGACTGAATTTAGATGGACGCCACTGGCAGATGTACCCGTACACACCCGGCAGACCGGCAAGACCAAGCTTCCTGCCGGCGTGGAACAGCTGGGAATGATTTATTCGTCCTCAGAACCTACCGACAAATTTCTTTTTGAAAATGTGTCGTTTGAAACATTTATGACGATCCTTGCCAATCCTGACAGCGCCATTTATACCAAGGATCTTAACGGTCATAACAATTCTTGGGCATATTACGGTTTTGTATGTAACGGCCTTGCGCGTTATGCGTTAAATATCAGACGCAGATATTCCACAAAACGGTGGCTGACTGTTCCGGGAATGCGTAAGATTTATGATGCGGGCAGTTATACTGTTGAACAAATCCAGTTGTGCGATGTTCTGTATGTGTTTCAAAAAGGCGCAAGTCACGTTGCATTGATCACGGATATTCTTCGGGATGAGACCGGTAAAATCTGCCAGATCGAGGTTTCCGAAGCGGTTCGTCCTACCTGTAAGCGGGCGCAGTACAATCTGGAAACGTTTTTTGAGAAATTCAAACTGTATGCGATTTGCCGGTATGATTTTGTGGATGATGTTCCTATGCCCGATGAAAATCAAAGCCAGTGCCTTGCGCAGGGCGTGCCGGGCTTGCCGGTGATTGCAGTGGACTACGGCAATAAATCAAACTACCGTACATACGAAGATATTGTTATTTCCACATTTGCCGAAGGTGAAAACGAAATTGAGATCTGCCGCGGTGATGAGGTAATAGAAAACATTACCATCACAGGCAGAGGTAAGGTTTCACGGCGTTTTGATCGGGGGTATTATACTGCCCGGCATAAAAACACCGGCGAAAGCGTAGCGTTCTGCGTCACAATGCCCCAGATCAGCCATAGCATTGAAAACGGCATGCTGACTGTCAAAGCCGATCCCTGTGATCCTGAAAGTAAGATCGTGTATATGGATTTCCGGGAAAAATGCAAAGAAACATATGGAAGTGGGTCTGTGCCGGGGGGCCAAAATATGAATGTGTTTTACAACAATGATTGCGCCTCTTTGGCAAAAGTGGAAGAATTGACAGACGCAGAAAAGGAAACTGGTGTTTTCACAAGGGCGATTCCCGAAGATGGGGCGCATTTCAAGGTTTATTTTGAAAATAAATACGGTGTGTGGACGCATACCATGATCAAAATTTAGATTGCGGTGGGGAAAGAAAATGATACATTCCATCCTAATTCTTGGCCAGTCCAATATGGGAGGACGGGGATTTCCCAATGAAGTAGAACCCATATGCAGCGATAAACTTTTTGTGTTGCGCAATGGTCGTTGGAGAAAAATGTATGTTCCCGTAAATCCTGACAGAGTGACATCCGGTATCAACCTTTCAGAGAGCTTTGCAGATTTATATGCCAAAGATCATGATGTGGATGTGGGCATCATTCCCTGTGCCGACGGCGGTTCCAGCCTGGATATGTGGCAGGTGGGCGGCCTGCTGTTTGACCATGCCTGCTATATGGCAGAACTGGCATCCCGCACCTCTACCATCGCGGCAGTCCTGTGGCATCAGGGTGAGTCGGATACCCGTGAAGATCAGTATCCTGTTTATGAGGAGAAGCTGACAGTCATTCTGGATGCGTTTCGGCAAAAGCTGAAACTGCACGATGTTCCCTTCCTCCTTGGGGGACTTGGGGATTATTTGCAGTATTGTGAAAGATTAACGCAGTTTAAGAATTATGTGCATGTCAACGCAGCGTTGCGGCGGGTTGCGGAAAAAATGCCCATGACAAGCTATGTTCCTGCCGAGGGACTTGGGGCGAACCCTGATAATCTGCATTTTTCAGCAGCTGCGCTGCGGGAATTCGGCGTACGGTATTATAATGAATTTGTAAAAATCGAAGATAAGAGCAAAGCTTTTGTACAAAGAACCACCTTTGATGATGCAATCAAGACGGAGATTGAACACTTATAATTAACAGGGCTTGACCGACAAGGTCAAGCCCTGTTCCTATTTGCTTCGCCCGGACCCTAATGGTTCTTGCGGAGGGATCGCACCAATCCTACTGCAATGCCTCCAAAAACGGAAATCGCTGACAGATAGGCATTGCAATGAGCTGTTTCGTGTGTTACAATGGACAAAATGAAAATAGGAGAATACTTATGAAGATTCAAATTCTGGAATTGATTGAAGGTGCCAAGGCGGCAAAGGGACTGACGGTTATTATCGACGTGTTCCGCGCCATGACCGTAGAAGCCTATGTGATTCAAAACGGCGCGGCGGATCTGATCCCCATGGGGGATATTGATGCCGCTTATGCCTACCGGGATGCCCACCCCGGCACCATTCTGATGGGAGAACGGGGCGGCGCTATGTGCCCGGGTTTTGATTTTGGCAATTCTCCCTCTCAGGTAAAGGACGTGGACTTCACCGGAAAGACCGTGGTCCACACCACCAGCGCTGGCACCCAGGGCGTGGCAAATGCCACCGGCGCTACGGAAATGCTCACCGGCAGTCTGGTGAATGCAAAGGCAATTGCCGAATATATCAAAGCCAGCGGAGCGGAAGAGGTTTCTCTGGTGTGTATGGGGCTTGCCGGTCGGGAATCTACCCGGGAGGATACCCTTTGCGCTGAGTACATTAAATCTCTGGTGGAGGGCGATCCCATAGATCTTGCCCCCGGCATTGAGGAATGCAAGCGCACCAGTGGCGCCAAGTTTTTTGTGCCGAATCAGACAGTATTCCCGGAGGAGGATTTCTGGCTCAGTGTGGAGGCGGATAAGTTTGATTTTGTTCTCCATGTGGAGCAGGGCGCAGATGGGCTGATGCACACTGTGCGTAAGTAAAAAGAAAAACAGGCTTGCTTTACGGCCAATGTCATTAAGTTAGTGTCATTGCGAACCAGTGATCGTGTCACTGGTGTGGGAATCTCAAATGAAACATATCTGCTTTGAGATTCCCACGCCAGTGTGCGCACTGGCTCGGAATGACAAAAACGCTTAACTTAATGACATTGGCTTTACGGCAAGCCTGTTTTTTGTTCTGCTCAGAGTGTTGCTTTAACGGCGGCGATATGCGCAGGTGTTGTGCCGCAGCAGCCGCCCAAGATGTTTGCGCCCATGGCAGCGCAATCGGCAACGATCCCGGTAAATTCTGCCGGTTGCATGGGGTAGGCGGGGATATTGTCCGGACCGATGACGGGAGTGCCGGCGTTGGGCTTGCATACCAAAGGCCCTTTTACATACCGCCGCAGGCGGCTTACCAGACCGGCGGTCATACTATCTGCCGCCACACAGTTAAAGCCTACGGCGCAGGCTCCTGCCTCTTCCAGTTCTTTCAAAACAGGCGCGGCGTCCCGCCCGGAAAACAGACTTCCGTCCGGCTGCATAGTGAAGGTATAGATTGTTGCATCTGCGCCTTCCAGTTCAGCAGCGGTGAAAATCGCTTCTGCTTCTTGGGGGTACATCAAAGTCTCTGCCGCCAGCAGATCCGCGCCGCCCTCCAAAAGACCGCCGATCTGCACCCGATAATTTTCCACCAGCAGGTCAAAATTCTCCGGGTCAAAGCTATCGCAGAACGCGGCGAGGGTGGTGAGGTTTCCTGCAACCAGCGCATTGGGCGCGGCAGATTTGGTCAGCGCCACCAACTGGGCATTAATAGCCTCTGTCTGACGGTGCAGATTTACCCGTTCCAGGGCGATGGGCTGCGCCTGAAAGGTGGGGGCATAGAGAATGTTGCTTCCGGCGTTGGCATATTGCCGTTGCAGGGTAACCAGTTTATCGGGATTGGCAAGGATCCATTCCTCGGTGCAGCATCCCCGGGGCATGCCTGCTTTTTGCAGATTGGACCCGGTAGCGCCATCTAATAGGACGTTTTTTTCAAAATAAGCAGAAAGTTCCGCCTTGGTCAGCATACAATCACTTCCTTTTTCCACCATTATAACCTATGAAGGAAAAAATGCAACATAGATTGACGAACTTTGGGGAATCTGTTAAAATGAGAAAAACATTGCAAGGAGAATCCATCATGAAAAAAACCGTTTTGAGAGATTACGCAAGACTCATTGTCCGCTGCGGCGTGAACGTTCAGAAAGATCAGGAAGTTCTGATCTATGCAGAATTGGATCAGCCGGAGTTTGTGAAGCTGGTGGTGGAGGAGGCCTATAAGGCAAAGGCCAAAAAGGTCACAGTGGAGTGGAATTACCAGCCTCTTGAAAAGCTTCATGTCCGTTACCAGTCCATTAAGACCATGGGCACTGTTACGGATTTTCAGAAGGCGCGTCAGCAGCATTATTGCGATACCATGCCTGCCCGTATCCATCTGATCTCCGAGGACCCGGACGGCTTGAAGGGTATGAATATGGAGAAGGTGGCAAAGGCACGGAAAATGAGGTACCCCATTTTGAAGCCCTTTCTGGACCAAAGAGAGGGCAACCAGCAGTGGTGCATCGCGGCAGTGCCCGCTGCAGCATGGACAAAGAAGGTGTTCCCCGGTGTTCGCACTTCCGTGGCCATTGAGAAACTGTGGGAAGCGATCCTGTACACTTCCCGTGTCACCGAAGATCCCATTGCCGCATGGGAGGTGCACAATGCCAATCTCCATGCCCGTTGCGCGTATCTCAACAGCCTTGGTATCGAAAAACTTCATTACACTGCCGATAACGGCACAGATCTGACCGTGGGCATGATTCCCGAAGCAGTATTCTGCGGCGGCAGTGAGGTATCCCGCCGGGGTATTTGCTTTAACCCCAATATCCCTTCCGAGGAGTGCTTTATCTCTCCCAAGCGGGGGGAAGCGGAGGGCATCGTATATTCCACCAAGCCCTTGTCCTATCAGGGACAGATCATCGACAACTTCTCCATTCGTTTTGAAAACGGCAAGGCAGTGGAGGCAAAGGCAGAGGTGGGCGAGGAACTGCTGAACACCATGATCTCCATGGACGAGGGCGCAGCTTATTTGGGCGAATGCGCCTTGGTGCCGGAGCAGAGCCCCATTGCCGAAAGCGGTCTGCTGTTCTATAATACCCTGTTTGATGAAAATGCCGCCTGCCACCTGGCGTTGGGTATGGGCTATGCCGATACTATCTACGATCATCACAATAAGACTTTGGAGGAGTGCCGGGCGTTGGGCATCAACGATTCCATGATCCATGAGGACTTTATGATCGGCTGCGCCAGCATGAATATTGACGCCATTACCCGCGATGGAAAGACCGTTCCCATCTTCCGGAAGGGCAATTGGGCATTTTAAGCAAAGATTTTCTAAAAAAATTAAAAAAACACTTGCATTATGCGTTTAGCTGTGGTATGATATCCGGGCGATTAAGAAATTCTGGGGTTATTATGCCCCTTTACCCTATCAGAAAGAGGTGAACAACATGAAGGAAGGTATCCATCCCAATTACGAACAGACAACGATCCGTTGTGCTTGTGGCAACGTCTTTACGACCGGCTCCACTAAGAAGGACATCAAGGTTGAAATCTGCTCTAAGTGCCACCCTTTCTATACCGGCAAGCAGAAGCTGGTTGACACCGGTGGACGTGTTGACCGTTTCAACAAGAGATTCAATCTGAAATAAGATGTAAGTCCGTACTGCCTGTCGCAGTACGGACTTTTTCTTTCTTTTTGCAGATAATAGTTGTGTGTTTGCCGGAAACTGTGTTATAATATAAGGTAATGAAAAACGCGGGAGGTCCCATGGAACAGAATTTTGATGAAAATAAGCCGGAACGGGCGGTACTGGTGGGTCTAAATGCTGATTGCTTTACTGCTCAGCAGACTGCTACCGATGAGACCTTGGGGGAATTGGAAGCTCTCTTGGAAACAGCCGGCGGTTTTTGTACCGGTAAGATCCTGCAAAACCGCCACGCCCCCGATGCCCACAGCTTTATCGGCGAGGGCAAAGCCCAGGAAGTGAAAATGCTGGCAGAGTTTACTGAGGCTACCATGGTAGTCTTTGATAATGAACTGTCGCCCGGTCATATCCGGGCGTTGGAGGAGATCCTGGGGGTCACCGTGCTGGATAGAAGCGCGCTGATTTTGGATATTTTCGCCCAGCGGGCAAAGACCCGGGAGGGTCGTTTGCAGGTGGAGCTTGCCCAGT